>NZ_JBMDJT010000001.1:0-158501 GCF_057809335.1 Microbacterium sp. FG3
CGCCGGCGCGGGAGCGCCGGCGCGAGCACGCGAGCGGCACCCGCGCAGCGGGTGCCCGAGCGGCGCAGACGCTTCTGAAAAGAAAAGCCCCGCACCCAAACGGGTGCGGGGCTTTCCCTAGCGGATCACTCCGACTTCTTGTCCTCGTCCTCGACGACGGCGTCCTCGGCTGCCTCCTCGGCGGCCTGGCCCTCCTCGGGCGACTCGGAGCCGGCCTCGGCGGAGGTGTCCTCGGCCGGAGCCTCGGTGGTCTCCTCGACCGTGGTCTCCTCGGCGGGGGTCTCCTCCGCGGGGGTCTCCTCCGCGGCGGGAGCGGCCTTCGGAGCCGACTTCTTCGCGGCGGGCTTCGACGACTTCTTCTCGACCGGCTCGAGCACGAGCTCGATCACGGCCATGGGCGCGTTGTCGCCCTTGCGGTTGCCGACCTTCGTGATGCGGGTGTAGCCGCCCTCACGCTCGGCGACCAGCGGCGCGATCTCGGTGAAGAGGACGTGCACGACTTCCTTGTCACCGATGACCGACAGCACGCGACGGCGGGCGTGCAGGTCGCCGCGCTTCGCGAACGTGATGAGGCGCTCGGCGAGCGGACGCAGGCGCTTGGCCTTCGTCTCGGTCGTCTTGATCGACTTGTGCGTGAAGAGCGACGCCGCGAGGTTGGCGAGGATCAGACGCTCGTGGGCGGGGCCGCCGCCGAGGCGGGCACCCTTGGTGGGCTTAGGCATTTCTTGTTACTCCAGGATTTTCGTCGAGTCGAAGAGGATCAGACGGTCTCGTCGTCGTAGCCGCCGTAGAAGTTGGCGCCGTCGAAGCCGGGCACCGAGTCCTTCAGCGACAGCCCGAGCGAGGTGAGCTTGTCGCGCACCTCGTCGACCGACTTCTGTCCGAAGTTGCGGATGTTCATGAGCTGCGTCTCCGAGAGCGCGACCAGCTCGCTGACCGTGTTGATCCCCTCGCGCTTGAGGCAGTTGTACGAGCGGACCGACAGGTCGAGATCCTCGATCGGCATCGAGAGCTCGTTCGAGAGCACCTCGGCGACCGGCGCGGGGCCGATCTCGATGCCCTCGGCCTCGACGTTCAGCTCGCGGGCGAGGCCGAACAGCTCGACCAGCGTGCGGCCGGCCGATGCGACGGCGTCGCGCGGGGCGATCGACGACTTGGTCTCGACGTCGAGCACGAGCTTGTCGAAGTCGGTGCGCTCACCGGCACGCGTGGCGTCCACGCGGTAGGCGACCTTCAGCACCGGCGAGTAGATCGAGTCGATCGGGATCTGGCCCGCCTCGGCGTACTCGTTGCGGTTCTGCACGGCCGACACGTAGCCGCGGCCGCGCTCGATCGTGAGCTCCAGCTCGAACTTCGCGGTGTCGTTCAGCGTGGCGATGACCAGCTCGGGGTTGTGCACCTCGACGCCCGCGGGGGCCGAGATGTCGGCCGCCGTGACCTCGCCGGCGCCGGTCTTGCGCAGGTACGCCGTGATCGGCTCGTCGCGCTCGCTCGACACCACGAGCTGCTTGATGTTGAGGATGATCTCGGTGACATCCTCCTTCACACCGGGGATCGTGCTGAACTCGTGCAGCACGCCGTCGATGCGGATGCTCGTGACGGCCGCACCCGGGATGGACGAGAGCAGGCTGCGACGCAGCGAGTTGCCGATCGTGTAGCCGAAACCGGGCTCGAGCGGCTCGATGACGAACCGGCTGCGGAACTCCGAGATCTTCTCCTCGGTGAGGGTCGGACGCTGTGCGATGAGCACTATGTGTTCCTTTCGATCAAGTGCCCGCTATATGACACTTGGTTGTTCGAGGTCTTGAGTTGTACTCGACGGGCGCGACGCCCGCGGTGGAACGACGAAGCCCCCGGAACGGTGGCGCCTCGAAAGGCGCGCACCGCTCCGGGGCGACGGGTCAGACGCGGCGGCGCTTCGGCGGACGGCAGCCGTTGTGCGCCTGCGGCGTCACGTCCTGGATCGAGCCGACCTCGAGGCCGGCGGCCTGCAGCGAGCGGATCGCGGTCTCGCGACCCGAGCCCGGGCCCTTCACGAACACGTCGACCTTCTTGACACCGTGCTCCTGCGCCTGGCGGGCGGCCGACTCCGCGGCCATGCCGGCGGCGTACGGCGTCGACTTGCGCGAGCCCTTGAAGCCCACGCCACCCGACGACGCCCAGCTGATGACGGCGCCCGACGGGTCGGTGATCGAGACGATCGTGTTGTTGAACGTCGACTTGATGTGGGCCTGGCCCAGCGCGATGTTCTTCTTCTCCTTGCGGCGCGGCTTGCGCGCAGCAGTCTTGGGGGTAGCCATTATTTAGTCTCCTGAGCCAATCCGCGCTTAGCGGGCCTTCTTCTTACCGGCGACGGTGCGCTTCGGACCCTTGCGGGTACGCGCGTTCGTCTTGGTGCGCTGACCGCGCACGGGAAGGCCGCGACGGTGACGGAGACCCTCGTACGAGCCGATCTCGACCTTGCGGCGGATGTCTGCGGCGACCTCGCGACGCAGGTCACCCTCGACCTTGTAGTTGCCCTCGATGTAGTCACGCAGCGCGACCAGCTGGTCGTCGCTGAGGTCCTTGACGCGGACGTTCTCGTCGATGCCGGTGGCAGCGAGAATCTCGTTCGAGCGGGTACGGCCCACGCCGTAGATGTACGTGAGGGCGATCACCACGCGCTTGTCGCGCGGGATGTCGACGCCGGCAAGACGTGCCATGCGACTTCTCCTGTTGTTCGGTGGAGGTGTGGAGCAGGATCGGTGCCCGGGCCTCCGCCCCGAGGTGTCCCCCGCGTGATGCGGGTTCTGATCCTGCCGGTGTGTGTTGAGTTGTGAGCCTGCGGTCCGCCGAAGCGGAAGACGTCAGCCCTGGCGCTGCTTGTGACGCGGGTTGCTCTTGCAGATGACCATCACGCGCCCGTTGCGGCGGATGACCTTGCAGTGGTCGCAGATGGGCTTGACGGAGGGGTTGACCTTCATGATGTTTCCTGTCGCTGTCTTCGTACCCCGCGGACGGGGCCGTTACTTCTCGGCCGGACTCAGCGGTAGCGGTAGACGATGCGGCCGCGGGTGAGGTCGTAGGGGCTGAGCTCCACGACCACGCGGTCCTCGGGGATGATGCGGATGTAGTTCTGCCGCATCTTTCCCGAGATCGTGGCGAGCACCTTGTGACCGTTCGTCAGCTCCACGCGGAACATCGCGTTCGGCAGCGCCTCGGACACCGTGCCCTCGATCTCGATGACACCGTCTTTAGCCATAAACTCGCTATCGCTCTCTTGCAGACCGGCCGGTCTGCGGTGGTTGGGGATCGGTGCCGGATGACACGCCGAAAAAAGGCGCAAGGCACCAAAGATCCATGGTAGACGACCCGACCGGCTTCGGCAAACCGGCGCCCACCCGATCGCGGGTCTTACTGCAGCTTCGAGACGATGTCGGCCTGGGGGTCCCAGGTCAGGCTCACGAACTCGTCGTTCAGCAGCACGGTCGGCGTGCTGATCCCCCGCGCGCCGGGGGCGACCGGCGTCTCGGGCGTCATCTTCGTGACGTAGTCCATGTACTCGCCGTCGGCGATGCACGCCTCGGCGTCGGCTGCGCCTGCCTCCGAGGCCAGGTCCGCGAGCTGCTCGTCCGTCAGCCCGTCCGTGCCCTCGCCCGGCTGATCGCGGAAGAGCGCGTCGATGAAGGGGTACACCGCGTCGGGGCTCGTCTCGGCGACGCAGTACGTCGCACCGGCCGCGCGCGTGGAGTACTGCGTGCCGTTCGACTGCGAGTCGAGGATGGCGATCGGATGCACGTTCAGGGTCACCTCGCCGTTCTCCACCAGCTCGGCCACGTCCTCGCCGTACGTCTCGTGGTAGCGCTCGCAGAACGGGCACATGAAGTCGAGGTACTCCTCGAGCACGTTCGGCCCGTCGCCGAGGGCGATGGCCCCGGTCTCCTCGTCGACGACCGCCGACGCGGGCGACTCGGCGAGCGACACGGCCTGCCGGTTCATCTGCACGACGAGCACCGCGATGACCGCGACGGCGACCACGACGGCCGCCGAGATCCAGATTGCGACCCAGTTGGTCTTGCGGGCAGCGGCCATTGTTCCTCCGTCGGTCTTGCGCGGGTTCAGTCGAGGGGCACGGGCGTGACGCCGAACGGTGCGAGGCCCTCGGCCCCGCCGTCGGGCGCGGTCAGCACCCACACTCCCCCATCATGCACGGCGACGCTGTGCTCCCAGTGAGCACCGTCCGAGCCGTCCTCCGTGGTCACGGTCCAGTCGTCGTCCTCGACGAACACCGCCTCCGACCCGGAGGTCATCATCGGCTCGACGCAGATGGCCAGGCCCGGCTTCACGCGCGCCCCGGCCTGCGGGGTGCGGTAGTGGAACAGCGTGGGCGGCTCGTGCATGCTGCGCCCGATGCCGTGCCCCACGTAGTCGCGCAGGATGCCGGCGGGCGCGCCGGACGAGAGCGGGTTCGCCTCGATGTGGTCCTGGATGGCGGCGCCGACGTCGCCGAGGTGGCGCGCGGTCGCGAGCGCGGCGATCCCCGCCCACATCGAGCCGCGCGTGACGTCGCTCAGCTCCTGCCGGCGCGCAGTGACCTCGGCGTCGCCGCCGGGCAGCACGATCGTGACGGCGGAGTCGCCGTTCCAGCCGTCCGGCGTCTCGGCGCCGCAGTCGACCGAGACGATGTCGCCCGGCTCGAGCACGCGCCCGCCGGGGATGCCGTGCACGACCTCGTCGTTCACCGACACGCAGATCGTGTGCTGGTAGCCCGGCACGAGCTGGAAGTTGGAGTGCGCCCCGCGCTCGGTGATCGCGGCCTCGGCGATCGCGTCGAGCTCGAGGGTGGTCATGCCCGGGCGGATCGCGGCGCGCACGGCCTCGAGCGCCGCGTGGGTGATGAGCCCGGGCTCGACCATGGCGCGCAGCTGCGCGGGCGTCTTGTAGGCGGAGCGGCGGAACACGTCAGGCCGCGGCGCGCGCCAGCCCGCGCGCCTCGAGCGCCGCGAAGATGCGCTCCGTGATCTCGTCGAGCGAGCCCACGCCGTCGATCCGATCCACGATGCCGCGCGGCTCGTACAGGTCGATGATCGGAGCGGTCTCCGACTCGTAGATGTCCAGGCGCCGCGCGATGACCTCGGCCGTGTCGTCCGAGCGGCCCTCCTGCTCGGCGCGCAGCGTGAGGCGCTTCAGGCTCTCGTCGCGCGGCACGTCGAGCAGGATGACGGCGTCGAGCGCCTCGCCGCGGCCCGACAGGAACTCGTCGAGGTGGCCCACCTGCGCGGTGTTGCGCGGGTAGCCGTCGAGCAGGAAGCCCTCGCGCGCGTCGTCCTGCGCGAGGCGGTCGCGCACGATCTCGCTCGTGACCTCGTCCGGCACGAGGTCGCCGGCGTCGGTGATCGCCTTCACCTTCTGGCCGAGCGGCGTGTTGTTCTTGATGTTCGCGCGGAAGATGTCGCCCGTCGAGACCACGGGGATCCCGAACGCCTCGGCGATCCGCACGCCCTGCGTGCCCTTGCCCGACCCCTGCGGGCCGACGATGAGGAGTCGTGTGGTCATCGGAGGAGTCCTTCGTAGTGGCGCTGCTGCAGCTGCGCGTCGATCTGCTTCACCGTCTCCAGGCCGACGCCCACCATGATCAGCAGCGACGCGCCGCCGAACGGGAAGTTCTGGTTCGCCTGCACGGTGGCCAGTGCGATCAGCGGGATGAGCGCGATCAGGCCGAGGTAGATCGCGCCGGGGAACGTGATGCGCGTGATCACGAAGTCGAGGTACTCGGCGGTCGGGCGGCCGGCGCGGATGCCGGGGATGAACCCGCCGTACTTCTTCATGTTGTCGGCGACGTCCACCGGGTTGAACGTGATCGCCACGTAGAAGTACGTGAACCCGATGATCAGCAGGAAGTACACGAGCATGTACAGCCAGTGGTCGCCGTTCGTGAAGTACGTGTTGATCCACGTGACCCACTCGGGCACGTTCCCCTCGGCGTCGGGCGTCGCGTTGAACTGCGCGATGAGGGCCGGGATGTACAGCAGCGACGACGCGAAGATGACCGGCACGACGCCCGCCATGTTCACCTTGATCGGGATGTACGTGTTGGTGCCGCCGTACGTGCGGCGGCCGACCATGCGCTTGGCGTACTGCACGGGCACGCGGCGCTGCGACTGCTCGACGAACACCACGAGTCCGATCAGCAGCACGCCCACGGCGAGCACGAGCAGGAAGATCTCGAAGCCCTGCGCCTGCCAGATGGCGCTCATGGCGCCGGGGAAGGTCGCGGCGATCGACGTGAAGATGAGCAGCGACATGCCGTTGCCCACGCCGCGCTCGGTGACGAGCTCGGCGAACCACATGATGAGGCCGGTGCCGGCCGTCATGCAGATGATGACGAGCAGCTGCGCCCACCACACGTCGTTCACGAGAAGCTGGTTGCACTCCGCGATGCCGGTGACGCCGAACAGCTGCCCCGTGCGGGCGACCGTGACGAGCGTGGTCGACTGCAGCAGCGCGAGCGCGATCGTGATGTAGCGCGTGTACTGCGTGAGCTTGGCCTGGCCCGACTGGCCCTCCTTGTAGAGGGTCTCGAAGTGCGGGATGACCACGCGCAGCAGCTGCACGATGATCGTCGCGGTGATGTACGGCATGACGCCGAGAGCGAAGATCGACAGCTGCAGCAGGGCACCGCCGGAGAAGAGGTTGACCAGGGAGAGCAGGCCCTCGGCGCCCGACGTCTGATCGATGCAGCTCTGGACGTTCGGGAAGTGCACGAAGGGCGCGGGCACGTGGGCACCGAGCCGGTAGAGCACGATGATCCCGATGGTGAAACCGATCTTCCGCCGCAGATCCGGCGTGCGGAAGATCCGCGCGATGGCGCTGAACAAGGGGTTGCCTCCCTGGAAACTTGCGGCCCCGCCCGCGGCGGAGCCTGCACCAGCCTAACGCAAGAGGGGCCGGGACCCTTCCGGATCCCGACCCCTCTGCGATGCGTTACTTGACGCTGCCGCCGGCGGCGACGATCTTCTGCTCTGCCGAGCCGGAGACCTTGTCGACCGACACGTTCAGCGCGACCGTGATGTCGCCGTTCCCGAGAACCTTGACCTTCTCGTTCTTGCGGACCGCGCCCTTGGCCACGAGGTCGGCGACGGTCACGTCGCCGCCCTGCGGGTAGAGCTCCGCGAGCTTGTCCAGGTTCACGACCTGGTACTCGACGCGGAACGGGTTCTTGAACCCGCGCAGCTTCGGGGTGCGCATGTGCAGCGGCATCTGGCCACCCTCGAAGCCGACGCGCACGGTGTTGCGGGCCTTCGTGCCCTTGGTACCGCGGCCGGCCGTCTTGCCCTTCGAGCCCTCACCGCGACCCTTGCGGGTCTTCGCGGTGTTGGCGCCCGGGACGGGACGGAGGTGGTGGACCTTCAGAACGCTGCCGCGCTCGGAGTTGTTCTCAGCCATCAGTCGATCTCCTCAACCTGGACGAGGTGAGCGACCGCGCGGACGTATCCGCGCGTCTGCTGGTCGTCGGGACGGACGACCGAGTCGCCGATCCGCTTGAGACCGAGCGAGCGCAGCGTGTCGCGCTGGTTCTGCTTCTCGCTCACCTTGGACTTGATCTGCGTCACCTTCAGACGCGCAGCCATCAGGCACCTACCTTCGCAGCGGCGGCGGCCTCGGCCTCCGCACGGACCAGACGCGCCGGGGCGACCTGATCGAAGTCGAGGCCACGGCGCGCGGCGACCGCGCGCGGCTCCTCGAGCTGCTTCAGGGCCTCGACGGTCGCGTGCACGATGTTGATCGTGTTCGACGAGCCGAGCGACTTCGACAGCACGTCGTGGATGCCGGCGCACTCGAGCACGGCGCGCACCGGGCCACCGGCGATGACACCGGTACCGGCGGCGGCCGGACGAAGCAGCACGACGCCCGCGGCGGCCTCACCCTGCACCGGGTGCGGGATGGTGCTGCCCACGCGGGGCACGCGGAAGAAGTTGCGCTTGGCGTCCTCGACGCCCTTCGAGATGGCCAGGGGCACCTCGCGGGCCTTGCCGTAGCCGACGCCCACGACGCCGTTGCCGTCGCCCACGACCACGAGTGCCGTGAAGCTGAAGCGGCGACCGCCCTTGACGACCTTCGAGACGCGGTTGATGGTCACCACGCGCTCGAGGAACTGGCTGTCGGCGCCGCGGCCACCGCGGTCGTTGTCACGACGACGGTTGTCGCGGCCACCGCGGCCACCACGACGGTCGTCGCGCGGCTCGGTGCCGGCGGCCTGCTCGGCCACGGCCGGAGCGGCTGCTTCGGCGGTCGCTGCCTGATCGGCGGTCACTGGGGTCTCCTTGTTGTCACTCACAGGTTCAGCCCTCCTTCGCGGGCGCCCTCGGCGATCGCGGCGACGCGACCGGCGTAGCGGTTGCCGCCGCGGTCGAACACCGCGTCGGTGATACCGGCCGACTTCGCGCGCTCGGCGAGAAGCTCGCCGACCTTGCGGGCCTTGGCCGTCTTGTCACCGTCGAGCGAGCGCAGCTCGGTCTCGAGGGTGGAGGCGCTGGCCAGCGTGTGGCCCTTGCTGTCGTCGACGAGCTGCACGAAAACGTGACGCGCCGAACGGGTCACGACCAGCCGGGGACGGACGGGCGTGCCTGCGACCTTCTTGCGAAGGCGAATGTGACGGCGCTTGCGCGCGACGGACTTCGACTTCACAGCCATGATTACTTACCAGCCTTTCCGGCCTTGCGGCGGACCTGCTCGCCCGCGTAGCGCACACCCTTGCCCTTGTAGGGCTCGGGCTTGCGGATCTTGCGGATGTTGGCGGCGACCTCGCCCACGGCCTGCTTGTCGATGCCGCTCACCGTGAGCTTGTTGTTGCCCTCGACGGTGAACGTGATGCCGGCAGGCGGCTCGACGGTCACGGGGTGCGAGAAGCCCAGGGCGAACTCGACGGCCGAGCCCTTCTGCGCCACGCGGTAACCGGTGCCGACGACCTCGAGGCCCTTCGTGTAGCCCTCGGTCACGCCGATGATGTTGTTGTTGATCAGGGTGCGCGTCAGGCCGTGCAGCGAGCGCGACTCGCGCTCGTCGTCGGGGCGGGTGACGAGAACCTGGTTCTCCTCGACCTTGACCTCGATGGGCTTGGCCACGGTGAGGGCGAGCTCGCCCTTCGGGCCCTTGACGGCCACCTGCTGCCCGTCGACCGTCACGGTGACGCCGGCGGGGATGTCGATGGGAAGACGTCCGATTCGCGACATGTCAGATCACCACACGTAGGCGAGGACTTCCCCACCCACGCCCTTCTGCTCGGCCTGGCGGTCCGTGAGGAGGCCAGACGAGGTGGACAGGATCGCGACGCCGAGTCCGCCGAGCACGCGGGGGAGCTCGTTCGACTTGGCGTACACGCGGAGGCCGGGCTTCGAGACGCGCTTGATGCCGGCGATGGAGCGCTCGCGGTTGGGACCGTACTTGAGCGTGAGCGTGAGGTTCTTGCCGACGCGCGCGTCGGTCTCCTCCCACGCGGCGATGTAACCCTCCTGCTTGAGGATCTCCGCGATGTGCGTCTTCAGCTTGCTCGACGGCAGGGTCACGGAGTCGTGGTGCGCCGAGTTCGCGTTGCGCAGCCGGGTCAGCATGTCTGCGACCGGGTCTGTCATGGTCATAAGAGTGTTCCTTTGTTCATGAGGTTTCGGCTGCCGTTACACGACAGACGACCTTCCACGACGTGAGAAATGCGATCTTCAATTGTCCGCGAGAATGCCGGGCCCGGCAAAACCGGAGCCCGGCATTCACAGCGGTTTACCCGAGACCGAGGTCTCAGGCGGCCTGCGTCGCCTTGTTGACGAAGGGGAAGCCGAGGTGGCGCAGCAGGGCGCGGCCCTCGTCGTCCGTCTTCGCCGTGGTGACGACGGTGATGTCGAAGCCGCGGACGCGATCGATCTTGTCCTGGTCGATCTCGTGGAAGATCGACTGCTCCTGCACACCGAAGGTGTAGTTGCCGTTCCCGTCGAACTGCGCGTCCGAGAGGCCGCGGAAGTCGCGGATGCGGGGCAGGGCGAGCGAGATCAGGCGGTCCAGGAACTCCCACGCGCGGTCACCGCGGAGGGTGACGTGCGCGCCGATGGCCTGGCCCTCGCGCAGCTTGAACTGCGCGATCGACTTGCGGGCCTTCGTGACGTACGGCTTCTGGCCGGTGATCTGCTCGAGGTCGCGGATGGCGCCCTCGATCACCTTGCTGTCGCGCGCGGCCTCGCCGACACCCGTGTTCACGACGACCTTGACCAGGCCGGGGGTCTGCATGACGTTCGCGTAGCCGAACTCGTCCTGCAGCTTCTGGCGGATCTCCTCGCGGTAGACCCGCTTCAGGCGCGGCTGGATCTTGCCAGCCTGCGCAGCGGTGTCCGTGCTCATTGTCAGATGTCCTTACCAGACTTCTTCGCGTAGCGAACGCGAACAGTCTTCTTGACGCCGTCCTTGACCTGCTCCTCGAGGCGGAAGCCCACGCGGGTCGGCTTCTTGGTCTCGGGGTCGACGAGCGCGACGTTCGACACGTGGATCGGGGCCTCGTAGGTCTCGATGCCACCGGTCTTGGTGCCACGCTGCGTCTGGCCGACGCGGTTGTGCTTGGTGATGAAGTTCACGCCCTCGACGACGATGCGGTTGCCGCCGTCGATGACCTCGAGGACCTTGCCCTGCTTGCCGCGGTCGCCGCCGCGGTCCTGCTTGGCGCCCGTGATGACCTGGACCAGGTCGCCCTTCTTGATGTTCGCCATGGCTTACAGCACCTCCGGGGCGAGCGAGACGATCTTCATGAACTTGCGGTCACGAAGCTCGCGGCCGACCGGTCCGAAGATGCGGGTGCCGCGGGGCTCCCCGTCGTTCTTCAGGATCACGGCGGCGTTCTCGTCGAACTTGATGTACGAGCCGTCGGGACGACGCGTCTCCTTGACAGTGCGGACGACGACCGCCTTGACGACGTCGCCCTTCTTCACGTTGCCGCCGGGGATCGCGTCCTTGACGGTGGCGACGATGGTGTCGCCCACGCCCGCGTAGCGGCGGTTCGAACCGCCGAGCACGCGGATGGTGAGCAGCTCCTTCGCGCCGGTGTTGTCGGCGACCTTGAGGCGGGATTCATTCTGAATCATGGATTACTTCGCCTTCTCGAGGATCTCGACCAGGCGCCAGTTCTTCGTGGCGCTCAGCGGACGGGTCTCGTGGATCAGAACGAGGTCGCCGATGCCGGCGCTGTTCTGCTCGTCGTGCGCCTTGAGCTTCTTCGTGCGGCGGATGACCTTGCCGTAGAGCGCGTGCTTCACGCGGTCCTCGACCTCGACGACGATCGTCTTGTCCATCTTGTCGCTCACGACGTAACCACGGGCCGACTTGCGGTAGCCGCGGGCGTCGGCGTCGCGCACGTCGTGCTCGGCGCCAGCCTTCTTCTGGGTGGCCATCACTCAGCCTCTCCTTCAGCGACAGCCGGCTCTGCGGCCTTCTTCGCCTTGCTCTTCTTGGCCTTCGCCTCGACCGGAGCGGGCGTGGCACGGATGCCCAGCTCGCGCTCACGGATGACGGTGTAGAGCCGCGCGATGTCGCGCTTCACGGCGCGGATGCGACCGTGGCTCTCGAGCTGCCCGGTGGCCGACTGGAAGCGCAGGTTGAACAGCTCCTCCTTGGCCTTGCGCAGCTCCTCGACGAGGCGCTGGTCCTCGAACGTGTCGAGCTCGCTGACGGCGAGCTCCTTGGTGCCGATCGCCATTACGCGTCGCCCTCCTCGCGCTTGATGATGCGTGCCTTGAGAGGCAGCTTGTGAATGGCACGGGTCAGGGCCTCACGAGCGAGCTGCTCGTTGACGCCCGCGACCTCGAAGAGGACGCGACCCGGCTTGACGTTCGCGACCCACCACTCCGGCGAGCCCTTACCGGAACCCATGCGGGTCTCGGCGGGCTTCTTCGTGAGCGGACGGTCGGGGTAGATGTTGATCCACACCTTGCCGCCGCGCTTGATGTGACGCGTCATGGCGATACGAGCTGCCTCGATCTGACGGTTCGTCACGTACGCGGGCGTCAAGGCCTGGATGCCGAACTCACCGAACGAGACCTTGGTGCCGCCGGTCGCCTGACCATCCCGCTTGGGGTGGTGCTGCTTGCGGTACTTGACCTTGCGGGGGATGAGCATTACGCCGAAGCTCCTTCCGCGACCTTCGGGGCAGCGTCGTCACGACGCGGGCCACGACGGCCGCCACGGTCGCGAGCGGGCTTCATGTTCGCCTGCTCACGCGCGAGTTCCTTGTTGGTGAGGTCGCCCTTGTAGATCCAGACCTTCACGCCGATGCGGCCGAAGGTGGTCTTCGCCTCGTAGAAGCCGTAGTCGATGTTCGCGCGCAGCGTGTGCAGCGGCACACGACCCTCGCGGTAGAACTCCGAGCGGCTCATCTCCGCGCCGCCGAGGCGGCCCGAGACCTGGATCCGGACGCCCTTGGCGCCGGCGCGCTGCGCACCCTGCAGGCCCTTGCGCATCGCGCGGCGGAACGCCACGCGGGCGCTCAGCTGCTCGGCGATGCCCTGGGCGACCAGCTGCGCGTCGGCCTCGGGGTTCTTCACCTCGAGGATGTTCAGCTGGATCTGCTTCTTGGTGAGCTTCTCGAGCTCGCCGCGCAGGCGCTCGGCCTCCTGACCGCGGCGGCCGATGACGATGCCCGGACGCGCGGTGTGGATGTCGACGCGCACGCGGTCGCGGGTGCGCTCGATCTCGATGCTGCTCACGCCGGCGCGGTCGAGCGTCGTCGTGAGGAGCTTGCGGATCTTGATGTCCTCGGCCACGTAGTCGGCGTACCGCTGACCCGGCTTGGTCGAGTCAGAGAACCAGCGCGAGACGTGGTCCGTGGTGATGCCGAGGCGGAAGCCGTACGGGTTGACCTTCTGGCCCATTACTTGCTCGCCTTCTTGTCAGCGCCGGCAGCGGCCGTGTCCGCGACCTCCGGCGTCGAGAGCACGACCGTGATGTGGCTCGTGCGCTTCTTGATCTGGAACGCGCGACCCTGGGCGCGGGGACGGAAGCGCTTGAGCGTCGTCCCCTCGTCCACGAAGGCGTTCGCAACGTACAGATCGCGCTGGTCCAGGTACTCGCCGTCGCGGTCGGCCTTCACCTGCGCGTTGGCCATAGCGGACTCAACGAGCTTGAAGATCGGCTCCGACGCCGCCTGCGGCGCGAACTTCAGGATGGCGAGGGCCTCTTCGGCCTGCTTGCCCTTGATGAGAGCGACGACACGACGAGCCTTCTGAGGGGTCACGCGGATGTGTCGCACGCGTGCGATGGACTCCACCATTTCTTCTCCTCTGCGTCACCGCGTCAGCGGCGACGGCCCTTCTTGTCGTCCTTCTCGTGGCCGCGGAAGGTGCGGGTGGGCGAGAACTCGCCCAGCTTGTGGCCGACCATGGCCTCGGTCACGAACACGGGGATGTGCTTGCGACCGTCGTGCACGGCGATCGTGTGGCCCAGCATGGCCGGGACGATCATCGAGCGACGCGACCAGGTCTTGATGACGTTCTTGGTACCCGCCTCGTTCTGCGAGACAACCTTGCGAAGCAGGTGCTCGTCGACGAAGGGGCCCTTCTTCAGACTGCGTGGCATCTTCTTGACTCCTACTTGCGCTTCTTACCGGCGGTGCGGCGACGCACGATGAGCTTGTCGCTTTCCTTGTTGGCGTGACGGGTACGACCCTCGGACTGGCCCCAGGGCGAGACGGGGTGACGACCACCGGACGTCTTGCCCTCACCACCACCGTGCGGGTGGTCGACCGGGTTCATGGCGACACCGCGCACGGTCGGGCGGACGCCCTTCCAGCGCTTGCGGCCGGCCTTGCCCCAGTTGATGTTCGACTGCTCGGCGTTGCCGACCTCGCCGATCGTGGCGCGGCAGCGCGCGTCGACGTTGCGGACCTCGCCCGACGGCAGACGGAGCTGCGCGTAGGGGCCGTCCTTGGCGACGAGACGCACCGAGGCGCCGGCCGAGCGAGCCATCTTCGCACCGCCGCCGGGACGGAGCTCGATCGCGTGGATCACCGTACCGGTCGGGATGTTGCGCAGCGGCAGGTTGTTGCCGGGCTTGATGTCGGCGTTCGGGCCCGACTCGACGATGTCGCCCTGCTGCAGCTTGTTCGGCGCGAGGATGTAGCGCTTCGTGCCGTCGACGAAGTGCAGCAGCGCGATGCGCGCCGTGCGGTTGGGGTCGTACTCGATGTGAGCGACCTTGGCGTTGACGCCGTCCTTGTCGTCACGACGGAAGTCGATGACGCGGTACTGGCGCTTGTGTCCACCGCCGATGTGGCGGGTGGTGATGCGGCCCTGGTTGTTGCGGCCGCCCGTCTTGGCGAGCGGACGCAGCAGCGACTTCTCCGGCGTCGACCGGGTGATCTCCGCGAAGTCGGCCACCGACGAGCCGCGACGACCGGGCGTCGTGGGCTTGTAGTTGCGAATAGCCATATTCGTTCTCTCTAATCCTTCGTGGGCGTCAGGCGACGGCCGTGAAGATGTCGATGGTGCCCGACTTGAGCGTGACGATCGCGCGCTTGGTGTCCTTGCGCTTGCCGACGCCGAAGCGGGTGCGGCGCGCCTTGCCGACGCGGTTGATCGTGTTCACCGAGGCGACCTGGACATCGAAGATCTTCTCGATCGCGAGCTTGATCTCGGTCTTGTTCGCACGGGGGTCCACGAGGAAGGTGTACTTGCCCTCGTCGATGAGCCCGTAGCTCTTCTCCGACACCACCGGCTTCAGGATGATGTCACGCGGGTCCTTCTGGACGGCGGTCATGCCGAGACCTCCTTCGTGGCGACCGTCTTGAACGCGACGAACGTGTCGAAGGCGGCCTTGGTGAAGACGATGTCGTCGGCGACGAGCACGTCGTAGGCGTTGAGCTGGTCCGGCGTGAGCACGTGCACGTTCTCGAGGTTGCGCACGCTCAGCCAGCCGTAGTCGTCCGAACGGTCGAGCACGACGAGGACCTTCTTCGACGGCGCGACCTGGGCGAGGTACTTCGCCGCGGCCTTCGTCGAGGGTGCCTCCGTGCCGAACGACTCGACCACGTGCAGGCGGCCGCCGCGCAGACGGTCGCTCAGTGCGCCCGCGAGGGCGGCGGCGATCATCTTCTTGGGGGTGCGCTGCGAGTAGTCGCGCGGCTTCGGGCCGTGGACGATGCCACCGCCGCGGTGCTCGGGCTGGCGGATCGAGCCCTGGCGCGAGCGGCCGGTGCCCTTCTGCTTGAACGGCTTGGCGCCGGTACCCGAGACCTCGCCGCGACGCTTGGTCGAGTGCGTGCCCTGGCGAGCCGCCGCGAGCTGCGCGACGACGACCTGGTGGATGAGCGGGATGTTCGTCTTGACGTCGAACACCGAGGCGGGCAGCTCGACCGAGCCGGCCTTCTTGCCGTCGGTGCCCTGGACGTCCAGAGCGAGAGTCGAGTCAGTCATCTAACTCAGGCCCCCTTCACAGCGTTGCGGACGTACACGGTGCGGCCGCGCGCGCCGGGGACGGCGCCCTTGACGAGCAGCAGACCCTTCTCGGCGTCGACGGCGTGGACCGTGAGATTGAGGACGGTCACGCGCTCCTGGCCCATACGGCCGGCCATGCGCATGCCCTTGAAGACGCGGCTCGGGGTCGACGAGGCGCCGATCGAACCGGGCTTGCGGTGGTTGCGGTGCGCACCGTGCGAGGCGCCGACGCCCTTGAAGTTGTGGCGCTTCATGACACCCGCGGTGCCCTTGCCCTTGCTCGTGCCGACGACGTCGACGAGCTGGCCGGCCTCGAAGGTCCCATCCACCGTGAGCTCCTGACCGAGTGAGTAGTCAGCGGCGTCGGCGGTGCGGATCTCCGTGAGGTGACGGCGCGGGGTGACGCCCGCGGCCTCGAAGTGGGCCGTGAGGGGCTTGTTCACCTTGCGGGGGTCGATCGCGCCCGCGGCGATCTGGATGGCGTTGTAGCCGTCCTTCTCGGGCGTGCGGACCTGGGTGACGACGTTCGGCTGGATCTCGATCACCGTGACGGGGATGAGCTTGCCGTTCTCGTTCCACACCTGGGTCATGCCGAGCTTCTTGCCGAGCAGACCCTTGGAAGTCTTCGTGTTGATGTCAGCCATGTCGAACCTCAGAGCTTGATCTCGATGTTGACGTCGGCCGGGAGGTCCAGACGCATGAGCGAGTCGACCGCCTTCGGGGTGGGGTCGACGATGTCGATGAGGCGCTTGTGCGTGCGCATCTCGAAGTGCTCGCGGCTGTCCTTGTACTTGTGGGGCGAACGGATCACGGTGACCACGTTCTTCTCCGTCGGAAGGGGCACGGGGCCCACGACCTGGGCGCCCGCGCGCGTGACCGTGTCGACGATCTTGCGCGCCGAGGAGTCGATGACCTCGTGGTCATACGACTTCAGGCGAATGCGGATCTTCTGTCCCGCCATCTATCTCTCACTCTCTTCAGCGTCGTACCTCACGGGCATTGGACGCACGTACCCTCCGGATACCCTTCGGGCCTCTGTTCACATGTCAGTCCCACGGGCGCGCGGCAAGAAACCGAGCAAGTGGGGTGTGTGATCGTTTCCCTGCCCGCGGCCCAGAACCCTGCATCCCGGATCCGGAGATCCCGTGCCGTCTGTGCACTGTCGTGACAGTGATCCCGCCGCGCATGGCGCACGCGGGAATGTGGAACCTGTCTATTCTGCCATCGCACGGGACTTTCCTGCAACCCGGGCGTGTCGCGCCGCGATCCGCGTCGTTCCGCGGCTCCCCGGCCCCCGCCCCCACCCGATCAGCCCACTCCCAGCCGGGCGATCCGCGGCGTGGGTGGGCCGGGCAGGGGTGGGGCCCGGGCGGGCGGGGTGGGCGTGGAGCCCGGGCGAGGTGAGTCCGGGCCCCGTTCCCGAGGACATCCCCGTTCCAGAGGACCGAACTCGCCCGAAACGTCCTCCCGAACCGGGATCACCTCTCGGCCGGTGGCCGCGATCCCCCGGGGCCGCCGCCTACCCGTCCAGCCGAGGCCCAGGGCCCCGTCCACGCCCCACCGTTCCTGAGGAGATCCCCGTTCCAGAGGACCGGATTCGCCCGAAACGTCCTCCCGAACCGGGATCACCTCTCGGCCCGTGGCCTCGATCCCCGGGGACCGACCGCCGCCCACCCGACCGGCCGCGGCTCGGGCGATCCCGTTCAGGTTCCGCCGCTGCCGAGGAGATCCCCGTTCCCGAGGATCGGCGGCCCCCAAGACGCCCTCCCGAACGGGGATCTCCTCTCGACCGGTGCCGATCCGG
This sequence comes from Microbacterium sp. FG3, assembly GCF_057809335.1. Classification (NCBI taxonomy): domain Bacteria; kingdom Bacillati; phylum Actinomycetota; class Actinomycetes; order Micrococcales; family Microbacteriaceae; genus Microbacterium; species Microbacterium sp. FG3. The sequence goes on from NZ_JBMDJT010000001.1 coordinate 17,245, forward strand.
GATCCCCGGCACCGACTTCCGCCGGCCGGCCGGCAGTCCCCCTGACCGGCGGACACAAACGGCCCCGACCCACCGGCCACCGTTCCCGAGGAGATCCCCGCTCCGGAGGACCGGGCGCCCACAAAACGCCCTCGGGAACGGGGATCTCCTCTCGAGCGGTGGCGAGCCGCAACATCGGCTGCGGCTCTCTCGCCCCTGGGCCCGCTCACAGGCGGCCGATCCGGCTCGCGCGGCGATCCGCCTGTGGACAACATCCGCCGGGAGCGCCACGGGACGCAGGATCGGGACATGGATCCGGTGGAGTTCGTGCGATCGGCGGGCGGCGTCGCCCTCACGCGGCATGCGCGCGAAGCGGGCGTCGGCGATCACGCGATCCGCCGCGCCCTCGCGAGCGGCGCGCTTACGCGGCCCCGACGAGGCTGGCTCGCCGCGCCCGGGGCGGATCCGATGCTCGTCGACGCCGCGCGGGCGGGCGTCGTGATCACCTGCGTGACCCAGGCGAGGCGGCTCGGCATCTGGGCGGGCAACGACCGCACGCCGCACGCCGCCGCGCCGGCGCACTCCGGAGCCGTGCGTGCCTCCGGCTGGCGCGTGCACTGGAGCCGCCCCGTCGTGCTGCGCCAGCCCGGTCGGCTGAACGATCCGATCGAGAACGTCCTCGCTGCCGTGGCGGAGTGCCAGCCGCGGGAGCAGGCGCTCGCGACCTGGGAGGGCGCGCTGCACGCTCAGCTCGTCGACATCCACGCCCTGCGGCGGCTGCCGTGGCGCCCCGCCGCCCGCGAGGTGCTGGCTCGCGCGACGCCGTTCGCGGACTCCGGGCCGGAGACGATCATCATCCACCGTCTGAGGTGGTTGCCCGTGCGAATCGTCCAGCAGGTGTGGCTCTACGGAAGCCGCGTGGATCTTCTCATCGGCGAGCGCCTCGTCCTGCAGTTCGACGGCGGCCATCACGTCGGCGCGCAGCGCGAGCGCGACATCCGGCACGATGCGCTCCTGCGCCTGCACGGCTACACCGTCATCCGCATGGGCATCGGCCAGCTCAACGACGACTGGCCCGGCGTGCTCGATGTGATCCTCCGCGCCATCGCGCAGGGACTTCACCTGGCGCCGTCGGCCTGATCGGCCCAGCCGCCGCCCGGTTCGAGCGCCGGGACCCGGCCCACCCGGATAGAGAGGGGATCCCCGTTCCCGAGGATCCATCCCGCCCAACCCGTCCTCTCGAGCCGGGATCTCCTCGCGAGCCGTGGAGACGGGCCGAAGCCCCAGAGGATCCCCCGCCACCCGGCCGGGCCGGATCGAGAGGGGATCCCCGTTCCCGAGGATCCGTTCCGCCCTATCCGTCCTCTCAAGCCGGGATCTCCTCGCGAGCCGCGCGGCCACACCCCTGGCACGACGAAGCCCCCGGCGTCGGCGCCGGGGGCTTCGGGCGGGTCGCTACTGGTTGCCGATGCGGCCGTCGAGGTTCGCGCGAACCTCGTCGATCTTCGAGTCGGCAGAGTCCGGGAGGACCTTCTTCGCGAGATCCGAGACGCCGTCGAGCACCTTGTCGCTGATGCCCTCGGCCTGCTCGCTCTTCAGCGCGTCGTCGATCTTGTCCTTGTTCTGCTCGAACAGGCCCTTGCCCTTGTTCACGAGGTCGTCGAGACCCATGGTTCCCCCTCCAGGAGTTGTGCGCGCCCGTACCGAGAGCGCGTCCGTCTCAGCATGGCAGGCGCGCGCCGCCGCCGCCAGCGCCGTGCACCGAGCGGTCACGGGAACCGACTAGCGTAGTTGGAGGCGATCGATCGTTCCCCGCGTGCGACGGCGTCGCGCGGGACGGCTGACGAAGGAGAGCGTTGTGAGGATCTCGGTCATCGGGTGCGGTTACCTCGGTGCGGTGCACGCCGCGGCCATGGCATCGCTGGGGCACGACGTGATCGGCATCGACGTGGACGAGGCGAAGGTGGCGAAGCTCTCGGCGGGCGAGACGCCGTTCTTCGAGCCCGGACTGGCCGACATCCTGAAGGCGGGCATCGACTCCGGTCGGCTCAGCTTCTCGACGAGCTTCGCTGCGGCCGCCGACGCGCGCGTGCACTTCCTCGGCGTCGGCACGCCGCAGCGCAAGGACACCGGCGCCGCCGACCTCACCTACGTCGACGCCGCCATCGCCTCGCTGAAGCCGCATCTGGCCCCCGGATCGCTCGTGGCCGGCAAGTCGACCGTGCCGGTCGGCACGGCCGCGCGGCTGACCGAGGAGATCCGCGAGACCGGCGCGCACCTGGCGTGGAACCCCGAGTTCCTGCGTGAAGGCCATGCCGTCAGTGACACGGTGGATCCGGATCGCCTCGTGTACGGCGTCACCGAGGAGACCGGGGAGGCGGATGTGGCCCTCCTCGACGAGGTGTACGCCTCGATCCTCGCCAAGGGCACCCCGCGGCTCGTGATGAACCAGCCGACGGCCGAGCTCGTGAAGATCTCCGCGAACTCCTTCCTGGCCACCAAGATCTCGTTCATCAACGCGATGGCGGAGATCGCCGAGGTCACGGGCGCCGACGTGACGCAGCTCGCCGACGCAATCGGCTACGACGCGCGCATCGGCCGGAAGTTCCTCAACGCCGGCGTGGGCTTCGGCGGCGGCTGCCTGCCCAAGGACATCCGCGCGTTCGCCGCGCGCGCCGACGAGCTGGGGCGCGGCGAGTCGCTCGCGTTCCTGCGCGAGATCGACGAGATCAACCTGCGTCGCCGTCAGCACCTCGTCGACCTCGTGATCGACTCGTTCGACGGCCAGGTCTTCGGCCGGCGCGTCGCCGTGCTCGGCCTGGCATTCAAGCCCGACAGCGACGACATCCGCGACTCCCCCGCCCTCGACGTGGCGGTGCGCCTCAAGGGTCTTGGCGCCGACGTCGTCTCGTACGACCCGGAGGCGATGGACAACGCGAGGCGGATGCACCCGCAGCTGGCCTACGCCGACTCGCTCGACGCGGCGCTGCAGGGCGCGGAGGCCGTGACGGTCGTCACGGAGTGGCAGCAGTTCCGGTCCCTCGACCCCGCCGAGACCGCGGCGAAGGTGACGCGGCCGTTCGTGTTCGACGGGCGGAACGTGCTCGATCCCGAGGCGTGGCGCGCGGCGGGCTGGACGTACACCGGGATGGGTCGCAGCTGACGGCGACCGGCGGGAGCGCGGGCTGACGACGACCGGGGCGATGGCCACAGACGCACGACAGGCATCGGGCTACCGGCCCGACATCGAGGGGCTGCGGGCCGTCGCGGTCGCCGCGGTCGTGCTCTTCCACGCCGGCGCCACCGCCCTGCCGGGCGGCTACGTCGGCGTCGATGTGTTCTTCGTCATCTCCGGCTACCTCATCACGCGGCAGGTGGTCGACGGCACGCGGCGGGGCTCGTTCTCGTTCGTGGAGTTCTATCTGCGGCGCGTGCGGCGGCTGCTCCCGGCGGCCCTCGCGACGGCGGTCCTCACGACCGTCGCCGCCGCGGTCTTCCTGCCGCCGTTCCGGATCGCCGAGATCGCGGAGTCGGCGGCGGCGTCGGCGGTCTCGGTGGCGAACATCCACTTCTGGCTGGGATCCGGCTACTGGGCGCCCGAGTCCGAGAACCAGCCGCTGCTGCACATGTGGTCGCTCAGCGCCGAGGAGCAGTTCTACCTCGTGTGGCCGCTCCTGCTCGTGGCGCTCGTCGCCACGCGGCTGCGGCGCTTCGCCCTGCCGATCGTCGTCGCCCTCACCATCGTCTCCGTCGCCGTGACGGCGTGGGCCACGGACGAATGGCCCGAGGCGGCGTTCTACCTCACGCCTTTCCGCACCTTCGAGTTCGCCCTGGGCGCGATGTGCGTGTGGCTGGACCGCGTCGAGTGGCGGCCCACGCGCGCGGTGGGAGCGGCGCGGGCGGGAGCGTGGCTGGCCGGCATCGCGCTCATCGTGTGGGCCGTGCTCGCCTTCGACGAGGCGGGCACGGACTTCCCCGGGCTCGCGGCGCTCGTGCCGACCGTGGGCACCGCTCTCGTGATCGCGGCCCGGCGGCCGGCGATCCTCGACGGCGCCCTCAGCAACCCCGTGATGCGCTACATCGGCCTGCGCTCGTACAGCCTCTACCTCGTGCACTGGCCCGTGCTCGTCTACGCCAGGGAGCTCACGGACAGGGTGACGCTGCCGGTGACCCTCGGCCTGCTGGCGCTCATGGTGCTGCTCGCCGAGGCGATGTACCGCTTCATCGAGCGCCCCCTGCGCGTGCACGGCACGGGCGCGCGCGAGAGCGCCGCGGCCGCGTGGCGCCGGTTCGGCCGGCTCGCGGCGCCGGTGCTCGGCGTCGCCGTGGTCGTGGCCGGAGCCGGTCTCGGCACCGCGGGGTACGCCTCGTCGCCCGCCGTGTACGCGCCCGACGTGCGCCCGGTCGCCGCCCTCACGAGCGAGGAGGTCGACGACGGGCGGTTCGCCCTGTCGCGCGAGCTGTGCCGCGGGCATGACGGGCCGGTGTGCGGCGAGCCGCAGGACGGTCGGCGGAACGTGCTCGTCATCGGGGACTCCTTCGGTCCGGACGGGCTCAACGTCGCGGCGCGCATCGCCCCCGAGGCGAACTTCCTCATCGCCTCGCACCCGGGCTGCCCGCCCCTGCGCGAGATGCCCGAGTCGGACTACGTCTATGAGCAGTGCCCCGAGCTGAACGGCGAGCGCTTCGCGGAGCTCGAGCGGATGGCGCCCGAGCTCGACGTGATCGTCGTGGCGATGCGCCTCGATCCCGGCGCCGAGGAGCGATTCGGCCGGACCGTGGCGTGGCTGAGCGACCTGGGCCCCGAGGTCGTCGTGCTGGGCGCGGGCCCGCAGTTCCGCGACCCGGTGTGGCAGATCGTGCTGCGCCACAACAGCGCCGACGACCTCGGGCGCGTGCTGCACGACGAGCTCAGGATCGAGCACGATGTCGACGACGCGTACGCCCGGGTGACCGAGGCGGCCGGCGGCCGGTACCTGGAGCGCTGGGACGCGATGTGCTCGGCGGGCGAGTGCCGGCCGTCGGCGAGCGGGGACCTCGCCGACCTCATGATGTACGACTCCACGCACCTCACGGGGCCCGGCGCCGCCGCCATCGGCGACGAGCTGGCCCGCGATCCCGACGTCGTCGCGCTGTTCCGCTGATCCCCGCCTCCGCGAGCCCGCCCGCCGGCCACGCACGGCGGCCCGTCGCTCCCGAGCGCACGCACGGCCGCCCGGGAACGCGAAAGCGGGGCCGCACCCGAAGGTGCGACCCCGCCTGCGTGTAAGCGGTGCTTACTTGATGATCTTGGTCACCGTGCCGGCGCCGACGGTGCGGCCACCCTCACGGATCGCGAAGCCGAGGCCCTCCTCCATGGCGATCGGCTGGATGAGCTCGACCGTCATGTCCGTGGTGTCGCCGGGCATGACCATCTCGGTGCCCTCGGGCAGCGTGATGACGCCGGTGACGTCCGTGGTGCGGAAGTAGAACTGCGGGCGGTAGTTCGTGTAGAAGGGGTTGTGACGGCCACCCTCGTCCTTCGAGAGGATGTACGCGGTGCCCTCGAAGTTCGTGTGCGGCGTGACCGAACCCGGCTTCACGACGACCTGGCCGCGCTCGACGTCCTCGCGCTTGAGGCCGCGGAGCAGCAGACCGCAGTTCTCGCCGGCCCAGGCCTCGTCGAGCTGCTTGTGGAACATCTCGATACCCGTGACCGTGGTCTTCTGCGTCGGGCGGATGCCGACGATCTCGACCTCGGAGTTGATCGCGAGCGTGCCGCGCTCGGCGCGGCCCGTCACGACCGTGCCACGGCCGGTGATGGTGAAGACGTCCTCGATCGGCATGAGGAACGGCTTGTCCTTGTCACGCACCGGGTCGGGGATGTTCTCGTCGACCGCGTCCATCAGGTCGAGGATCGACTGCGTCCACTTCTCGTCGCCCTCGAGAGCCTTCAGGCCCGAGACGCGCACGACGGGAGCGTTGTCGCCGTCGAAGTCCTGCGACGAGAGCAGCTCACGGACCTCGAGCTCGACGAGCTCCAGGATCTCCTCGTCGTCGACCATGTCGGCCTTGTTCAGCGCGACGAGCAGGTAGGGCACGCCGACCTGCTTGGCGAGCAGCACGTGCTCACGCGTCTGGGCCATGGGACCGTCGGTCGCCGCGACCACGAGGATCGCGCCGTCCATCTGCGCGGCACCCGTGATCATGTTCTTGATGTAGTCGGCGTGACCCGGGGCGTCGACGTGCGCGTAGTGGCGCTTGGGCGTCTCGTACTCGACGTGCGAGATGTTGATCGTGATGCCGCGCTGACGCTCCTCGGGGGCCGAGTCGATCGAGCCGAAGTCGCGCACGACGTTCACGTCCGACGGGTACTTGTCCGCGAGCACCTTCGAGATCGCGGCGGTGAGCGTCGTCTTGCCGTGGTCGACGTGACCGATCGTTCCGATGTTCACGTGCGGCTTGGTCCGCTCGAACTTGGCCTTAGCCACTGGGTCCTCCTCAGGACGGTCGTTGTCACAGCGCCGGGCACCGGTTTGCGACCGGCCTGCAACGGGGATGGTTCTCAGTCTAGTAGAGAGATTCTGTGTGTTGTTTGGGGGGGGGGGGGGGGGGGGGGGGCGCCCCCGCCGAACCGTGGGGGCTCGGGCGCGTTACTCGCCCTTGCCCTTCTGGATGATCTCGTCGGCCACGGCCTTGGGGACCTCGGCGTAGCTGTCGAACTCCATCGAGTAGACGGCGCGGCCCGAGGTCTTCGAGCGCAGGTCGCCGATGTAGCCGAACATGCTCGACAGCGGCACGAGGGCCTTGACGACCTTGACGCCCTGGGCGTCCTCCATCGACTGCACCTGACCGCGGCGCGAGTTCAGGTCGCCGATGACGTCGCCCATGTACTCCTCGGGCGTGCGGACCTCGACGGCCATGAGCGGCTCGAGGAGGACCGGGTTCGCCTTGCGGACGGCCTCCTTGAAGCCCATCGAACCGGCGATCTTGAACGCCATCTCCGACGAGTCGACGTCGTGCGAGGCGCCGTCGACCAGGGTGGCCTTCACGCCCACCATGGGGTAGCCGGCGAGCACGCCGACGTTCATGGCGTCCTGGAAGCCCTGGTTGGTCGGCTCGATGTACTCGCGCGGGATGCGCCCACCGGTGACCTCGTTGACGAACTCGTAGGTCTTGTCCGCCGTGACCTCGAGGGGCTCCAGCTTGAACTGGATCTTGGCGAACTGACCCGATCCACCCGTCTGCTTCTTGTGGGTGTAGTCGTGGCGCTCGACGACCTTGCGGATCGTCTCGCGGTACGCGACCTGCGGCTTGCCGACGTTCGCCTCGACCTTGAACTCGCGCTTCATGCGGTCCACGAGGATGTCGAGGTGCAGCTCGCCCATGCCCTTGACGGTGGTCTGACCGGTCTCGGGGTTGTTCTCGACGCGGAACGTCGGGTCCTCCTCCGCGAGCTTCTGGATCGCGAGACCCAGCTTCTCCTGGTCGGCCTTCGTCTTGGGCTCGATCGCGACCTCGATGACCGGCTCCGGGAACGTCATCGACTCGAGCACGACCTGGTGGTCGGGGTTCGAGAGCGTGTCGCCCGTCGTCGTGTCCTTGAGGCCGATGACCGCGTAGATGTGACCGGCGGTGACCGAGTCGACCGGGTTCTCCTTGTTGGCGTGCATCTGGAAGATCTTCCCGATGCGCTCCTTCTTGCCCTTGGTCGAGTTCACGACCTGCGCGCCCGAGTCGAGGTGACCCGAGTACACGCGGATGTAGGTGAGGCGGCCGAAGAAGGGGTGCGAGACGACCTTGAACGCGAGGGCCGCGAAGGGCTCCTCGGCGCTCGCGTGACGCTCGATGATCTTCTCCTCGTCCTTCGGGTCGTGCGCCTCGATGGCGGGCACGTCCAGGGGCGAGGGGAGGTAGTCGACGACCGCGTCGAGCATGGGCTGCACGCCGCGGTTCTTGAACGCCGAGCCGCAGAGCACGGGGTACGCGTCGCCCGCGATCGTGAGCTTGCGGATGCCGCTCTTGATCTCGTCGATCGTGAGCTCCTCGCCGCCGAAGTACTTCTCGAGCAGCGCGTCGTCGGTCTCGGCGACGGCCTCGAGCAGCTTGGTGCGGTACTCGGCAGCACGGTCGGCGAGCTCGGCCGGGATCTCGGTCGTCTCGTACTTGGCGCCCATGGTCACGTCGCCCTTGGCGTCGCCGGGCCACACCTTGGCGTTCATCTCGACGAGGTCGATCACGCCGACGAAGTCGTTCTCGGCGCCGATCGGCAGCTGGAGGACCAGCGGCGTCGCCTTCAGGCGGTTGATGATGGTGTCGACCGTGAAGTAGAAGTCGGCGCCCAGCTTGTCCATCTTGTTGACGAAGCAGATGCGGGGCACGTTGTACTTGTCGGCCTGGCGCCACACCGTCTCGGACTGCGGCTCCACCCCCTCCTTGCCGTCGAAGACCGCGACGGCGCCGTCGAGCACGCGAAGCGAGCGCTCGACCTCGACCGTGAAGTCCACGTGACCGGGGGTGTCGATGATGTTGATCTGGTTCTTGTCCCAGAAGCACGTCACAGCAGCGGACGTGATCGTGATGCCACGCTCCTGCTCCTGCTCCATCCAGTCGGTCGTCGCGCCACCGTCGTGGGTCTCGCCGATCTTGTGGTTGACGCCCGTGTAGAACAGGATGCGCTCGGTCGTCGTCGTCTTGCCGGCATCGATGTGCGCCATGATGCCGATGTTGCGGACCTTCTTGAGGTCGGTGAGCACTTCCTGTGCCACGGGCGTTTCCTTACGTTGTCGCAGGTGAATCTGAGAGCCGGTTCCGGATGACCGACGTTCCGATCATCCGGAACCGGCGTGAATAGCTGGTTACCAGCGGTAGTGCGCGAAGGCCTTGTTCGACTCGGCCATCTTGTGCGTGTCCTCGCGGCGCTTCACGGCGGCGCCGAGGCCGTTGGAGGCGTCGAGGATCTCGTTCATCAGACGCTCGGTCATCGTCTTCTCGCGACGGCCCTTGGCGTAGCTCACGAGCCAGCGCAGCGCGAGGGTGTTCGCGCGGTGCGGCTTGACCTCGACCGGCACCTGGTAGGTCGAGCCGCCGACGCGGCGGCTGCGGACCTCGAGGGTGGGGCGGACGTTGTCGAGCGCCTTCTTGAGCGTGGCGACGGCGTCCTGGCCGTTCTTCGCCTCGACGCCGCGGAGGGCGTTGTAGACGATGGCCTCGGCGATCGACTTCTTGCCGTCGACGAGGATCTTGTTCACGAGCTGCGTGACGATGGGTGCGCCGTAGACCGGGTCGTTGACGACGGGGCGCTTCGGGGCGGGTCCCTTACGAGGCATTGGTCTCAGCCCTTCTTCGCGCCGTAGCGGCTGCGAGCCTGCTTACGGTTCTTGACGGCCTGGGTGTCGAGCGCACCGCGGACGATCTTGTAGCGGACACCGGGGAGGTCCTTCACACGACCACCGCGGACGAGCACGAGCGAGTGCTCCTGCAGGTTGTGGCCCTCGCCGGGGATGTAGGCGGTGACCTCGGTGCCGTTGCGGAGCTTGACACGGGCGACCTTGCGCATGGCCGAGTTCGGCTTCTTGGGCGTGGTCGTGTAGACGCGGGTGCAGACACCCGCCTGCTGCGGGTTCGCCTTGAGCGCGGGAGCCTTGGTCTTGGTGACCTTCGGCTTGCGGCCCTTGCGAACCAACTGCTGAATGGTTGGCACGTTCTCTCCTGTTTCAGTGCTGCACGGTGACAGCGCGTGAGTTTCACGCAGACCCACCGAGACACCGGATGACCGGAGGAATCGTGATGGTGGGTATGCCGTGGGGGTGGACTGTTCGCAGTCCTGTCCCTGTGCGACGCTCCGCCCGTCTCGCTGTGCCGAGACACGACACGAGGGCGCGCGGAAACACGCACTTCACCATGGTACGCGCCCCGACGTGATAAGGGCAAACGCGGGCGGGTCGGCGCCTGATCCGCCTCGTCAGTCGAGGAAGATGTCGGGGAACAGCGCCTCGTCGGGCGTGCCGGGCACGGCCGCATAGCCCGAGAAGTCGGTGACGCCGGCGGCCTCCAGCACGTCCTCGACGATGAGCGTCTGACCCGTGTACTCCCGCGCAGGGCGGGTGAGCACCTCGTGCGCCGCGTCCGCGTAGATCTCGGGCGTGCGGCTGGCCGCCATCATCCGGTCACCGCCCAGCCCGTACTGCACGGCCGCGGTGGCGATCGTCGTGCGGGGCCACAGGCAGTTCGCCGCCACGCCGTCGGGCGCGAACTCCGCGGCGATGCCGAGCGTGGCCATCGTCATGCCGTACTTCGCCATCGTGTACGCCGTGTGGGCGCCGAGCCACCGCGGCGTGAGCGTGAGCGGCGGCGACAGCGACAGGATGTGCGGGTTCGGCGCCTCCTTCAGGATCGGCAGCGCGGCCCGCGAGAGCATGAAGGTGCCGCGCACGTTCACGTCCTGCATGAGGTCGTACTTCTTCGCCGTGACGTCGAGCGTGCGCGACAGGTCGAGCACCGAGGCGTTGTTCACGACGATGTCGATGCCACCGAACTCGCCCTGGGTCTTCAGCACCGCCTCGGCGATGTCGTCGTCGTTGCGCACGTCGCCGACGATCGGCAGCGCCTGTCCGCCCGCCTCGCGGATCCGCTCGGCCGCCGTGTGCACGGTGCCCTCGAGCTTCGGGTGCGGCTGGTCGGTCTTCGCGAGCAGCGCCACGTTGGCTCCGTCGCGCGCGGCGCGCAGCGCGATCGCGAGGCCGATGCCTCGGCTCCCGCCCGACATCAGAATGGTCTTGCCTGCCAGGGTCATCCTCGTCCCTTCGTCGTGAAACGCCTTCAGCCTACGGGGCGCCGCCAGGGGCGAGTGCCGCGGGTTGGGGTGGTCGCTTCATCGGGCGGCGCGGCGGCGGGAGGCCCACAGCAGCGGCACGGCGAGCGCGAAGAGCGCTCCGGCGGCGGCCAGCGGGCCCGTCACGGCGGCGCCCGTGGTGGCCAGGCAGTCCTCCCCCGGCGTGCAGTCGTCGAGCGCGGCCACCTCCGCCGCGGCGTAGACGGCGATGCGCACCTGGGTGGGGTCCGAGGCGTTGTAGCCGTCGCGCGAGGTGAGCCGCAGCGTGTAGCTGCCCGGCTCGCTCGGGGCCATCCAGCTCCAGGCGCCGTCGGCGCCCACGGGCACCTCCTGCACTGCCGGCGCCGGCCCGCCTGCGGCCGTCTCGGCGGCGGCGAACTCGATCCGCAGCATCGCGCCCGGGTGCGCGGTGCCCGTCAGCGCGGATCCGGCGGGCACGGCGCCCAGGTCGGCGGGTGCGGACACCGCCGGCTCGGCCAGGTCGAGCCGCAGCGTGTACCCGCCGGTCTGCTCCAGCGCGTTGCCGAGGTCGGCCACCCACGTGTACTCGGTGTTGCCGCCCGAGACCACGCCGAGCGCGGCGTCGCCGGCGTAGACGGCCCCGCCGGAGTCGCCGTCGCCGGCGGGGAGGGTCGTCATGAATCCGTGCACGATCGACGAGCCGACCCGCGCCCAGCCGATCCCGCCCTGCACCGTGCCGGTCGTCACGCCCGTCGTGCGCCCGCTCTTCGCGACGGCGAGCCCGTCGTGCGCCTGCCCGATGCGCGTGATCGGCGTCGTGGACGCCGCGAGATCGTCGGCGGCGGCCGTGGTCCAGTCGGTCACGGCGGGGCGGAGCGTGAGCCCCGCGGCGGGGTCGACGTCGATCGCGGCGATGTCGACGCTGTCGAGCGCTCCGGTGCGCCCCGCCGGATCGCCCGGCAGGCCGAACTGCGCGAACGCGACCGTGCCGAGCGGGAGCCACCGCTCGTAGGTCGCGCCGCCGTCCTGCGAGGGGCGCGTGAGCCAGGCGTCCTGCCCCGCGACCCCGCCGGCGCAGTGCCCGGCGGTGATCACGGCGTCGCCGCCCTCCGGCGTCCACGCGCTGAAGCCGATGGAGCACGCCAGGCTTCCGCCGGCCAGCTCGAGCGCGTAGCCGGCGCCGCCGACCACGTCCCCCGCCGCCTCGGCGCGCAGCGGCGCGCCGATGTCGCTCAGCGCGAGGCCCTCGCTCTCGATGACGGCCCGGGTGTGCGCCGCGAGCTCGGCGGCCGTGGCGAAGACGATCGTGCCGCCGGCGCCGTCGGGGACCACGGCGTGCACGGCGGGATCGGCGGCGAGCAGCGACGACGCGAGCGCGTCGGCACCCGCGGGCCCTGCGTCGCCCGCGTCGGGGGCGGACGGCGTCGCCTCGGCAGCGCCGGCGTCCGTGGCCGGATCCGCGCGGCCCGGATCGGAAGGTTCCGGATCGGAAGGTTCCGGATCGGAAGGTTCCGGATCGGAGGGGACGGCACGATCCGCGTCGCCGGCACCCGGCGCCTCCGCGGGGCCGACGCCGGCATCCGGATCGGCGGCTCCGGCGGGCGCCTCGTCCGCGCCGCTCGCCGACGGGGTCGTCGGACCAGGGGTTGCCGTGGCGACGGGCGCGGACGGCGCGGATGAGCCCGGCGCGACCGCCGCGGCCGGCACGGAGAGGCACGCCAGGGCGAGCGTCAGCACGGCCGCCGCGGCGGCACCCGTCGCGCGTCGAGCGATCATCGGCTCTCCCCTCACCCCGCGCACATGCGCCGCACCGAGCGTAATCGATCGCCGCCGGCGGCCCGCACGCGGGCCCGCCGCCTCAGAGGGTGGCGATCAGCGCCGCGAGCCCCGCGGCCGACGCCGCGACGACGATCGCCATGGCGCTCACCACGATCGAGGCGCGGCGGCGGCGCACGCGCCGGGCCGCGCGCAGCTGCGCATCGGCGTCGATGTCGCGGACGGTGGCGACGTCGCGATCCCAGCCGCTCGCGCGCAGCGGCGCCGGCACGTCCTCGATCATGCGCGAGGGATCGGCGGCCTCGTCGCGCAGGTCGAGCTCGAGCACGGGCGCCCACTCCGGCGCGATCACCCCGGGCGTGGTGCGCGTGGCCCACGTCGTGGGCGCCTCGAAGGCCGTGTGCTCCCCCGCGCCCGCGGGCCGCACGAGCAGGCGGGTGTCGTCGGCGGATGCGGCGTCCGGCACCCGCACCGACTCGCGGTGCGGCGACGGGGGCACCACCGGCTCGCCGTCATCGTCGCGTCGCGGCGACGGACGCGTGAGGCGCGTGGCCTCGTCCTCCGGCGGCCGCCGCACGATCCGCGTCGCCTCGTCGGCAGGCGCGCCCTTCACCACGATGCGCGTGCCCTCGTCGGGCAGCGGATCGTCGGCGGGCAGCGGGTCGTCGGCGGTGCGCCTGGCCACCATGCGCGTGGCCTCGTCGAGCCCCTCGGGCGCGGTCGCCGCGTCGGGCTCGACGGCCGGGCGCGGGGCCCTCTGCACGAGCCGCGTGGCATCGTCGACCGGCTCCTGCGGCGGGGCGACCGGCTCCTGCGGCGCGTCGCCGCCCTGCGCGAGCGCCCGGCGCCGGCGCGCGGCGCGGGTCTCGTCGGCGGCGGGATCGCGGCGCGCGACGACCCGCGTCGCATCGTCCACCGGCGACTCCGCGGTGCCGCGGGCCACCACCCGCGTCGCCTCGTCCGCCGGCGACTCCGCGACCGGCGCGGCGTCGCGCCTCGGCACCATGCGTGTCGCCTCGTCGATGTCCGGCTCCGCCGCCACGGGCCCACGCGTCACCACGCGGGTCGCCTCGTCCACGCCCGGATCCGCCGCCACGGGCCCACGCGTCACCACCCGAGTCGCCTCATCCACGCCCGGATCCGTGGGCCGGCGCGTCACCGCACGCGTCGCCTCGTCCACGGCCGGCTGCGGGTCCGCGGGCCGGCGCACCAGCCGCGTCTGCTCGTCCGCGCCGTCGTCCGGCCGCTCGTCGCGCGCGCTCACGCCGCCCCCGCCACGCGCAGCTCGACGGTGCCCAGCACGAGACGCTCCGGCACGCGGGCGGGCGCGCCCGGGGTCGTGTCGTACTCGCTGCCGTCGATGTCGACGACGAACACGCCGTTCGTCGAGCCCAGGTCCACCACGATCCATCCGTCCTCGCGCCGTTCGATGCGCGCGTGCGTCTTCGACAGCGTGCGCGTGCCGTCCTGCAGGCGCACGAGCTGCGCCTCCGGGTACTCGGGATCGGACGCCGGATTGCGTCCCACGATCACGACGCTGCGGTTCAGGTCGATCGTCTCACCGCCGTCGAGGACGAGGCGGAACCGCACGCCGCGCTCCGTGGTGTCGGCGTGCAGCATCGCCTCGACCGTGAGGGGCTCTCCGGCGGGCGCGGGCAGCGGCGGGCGCGGCGGCAGCGCCACGAGGTTGGACGTGGGTGCGCCGGACGGCGCCGCGGGGATCGGGGGGCGCGGCGGGAGCGGCGCGGCGTCGGCGGGATCGCCGGGCGTACGCCCGGCGGGGGTGCGCCCCTCCAGCCGGGCCCAGATGGCCGCGGGCACCTCGGGATCCCGCGATCCGGATCGCATCGCCGGGCGCACGACGTCGCGCGGCAGCACATCGCCCGCCGTGGTCTCGCGCGGGATGTCGGCCGCGGGGGCCGCGCGCCCGGCGAACGACGAGGCGGGGCGCAGCGGCTCGCGCTCGGGGCGCGGCGCGAAGCCCGGAGCGACGAGGGACAGCGCGCGCACCGAGGGCGCGGGCGCGGCGGCGACCGGCGCCGGAGGCGCGGCGACAGGCATCGGTGGCGCGACGGACGGCGCGGGAGGCGCGGCGGCCGGCATCGCGCGTGAGGCGCTCGGGACCGGGCGAGGCGCGGCGCTCGGGCCGGAGGAGGAGGGCATGACCACACCGGGCCTCGGCGCGCCGACGCGCACGCCCGACGGGGTGTCGCCGAACGGCCACGGCCCGTCCGGCTCGGCGGAGCGGCGGCGCGAGGCCACACGCGCGCGCAGGCGCCGCACGGCGGGATGCTCGCTCCCCGCGTACCGGGCGGCGCCCCAGCCCGCGATGCTCAGCCACACGGGGGGCACGAGCACGGCGAGCACGGTCATGCCGGCGCGGAAGCCGAGGACGCGCCCGATGCGGTGCGCGGCGACGGCGGTGAGCGCGCCGAGGGCGATCCAGCCCAGCACGGGCACGAGCGCGAGCAGCAGCCACCACGCGCGGAAGCCGCCCAGCCGCAGGAAGACGGCCGCGCCGCGCACCGGCACCCACGCCTGCCATCCGGCCTCTCCGGCCTTCTCGAACAGCTGGGCGAGCGCGGCGCAGAACCAGACGAGCGCGATGAGCACAAGCGGAACCGCCGCGATGACCCACGGCGTGACGTCGCCCATTCCGACCTCCCGTACCCCGAGGCTCACGCTACGTCGCCGCGCCCGGCGCCGCCACGGGGAGAACTGCCCGTCCCGCCGAAGAACGACCGCAGCGAGACCGCGGCGAGCAGCCGGGCCCACCACGACCTGCCGGCGCCGAGCGCCTTGCGCTCCTCGTGCACGATCTGCCAGAACCGGTCGGCCTCGTCCGGGGCGATGTCGCCGCGCGAGAACACCGCGCGGTCGGCGACGGCGGCGAGCGCGCCGGCGTTCGGCGTGGCGTACAGCGCCGCCAGCTCGGAGCGCGTGCGCGCGCCCTGCCCCGGCAGCCCGTGGTCCACGGCGGTGTCGACGTACTCCTCCCAGCCGCCCTCGATGCGCTGCACCGGCGCGGCTGCGGCCCGGCGACCGGAGCGCCGCACCGCCTTCGCGATGATCACGACGAGGAACGGCCCGAGCGCCAGCAGCGCCGCGAGCAGGCCGATGCCCACGCCGCGCGCGACGGCCCAGAGCGCCTCGTCGCCCGCGCCGCGATCCTGCTCGTCGCTGTCCTGCGCCCTCTGCTGCATCGGATCGGGAGGCTGGATCTCGCTCGCATCGTCGGGGCGCACCTGCGTCGGCACCTTCGGATCCTGGAGCTGCTGCTCCTCGATGTCGAGCTGCTCCTCCCACTGCGGCGTGGCGTCGATCGCCGCCCACGCGCCCGACGCGCCCTGCACCTCGAGCCACACGGCCAGATCGGCGCCCCGGCACACGCCCTCCTCGCACGCCGGCAGCCCCTCCTCGGCCTGCAGGCGGGTGCCGACGACCACGCGGGTGGGGTAGCCGAGCTGCTGCGCCACGAGCGACGCGGCCACGGCGAACTGCTCGTCGTCGCCGACCGCCGCGGCGGTGGACTCGCGCAGGGTCGACTCGGCCTCGATGAGGTCGTTGAAGAGCGCGTCGATGCGGGCGAGCGAGTGCCCGGACTCGCTGGGGCGGAAGCGGTACCCGTCGCCGAGGTCGGCCATCCACTGCGGCTGGTCCGCGTCCTCGTCCAGGCGCAGGGCGTGGCTGAGGTAGCCGCGCTCGCGCAGCAGGCTCACCGCGTTCTCGAGCCCGGCGCCGTCGGCCGTGATGTCGTTGCGCTCCACCCACGTGGCGACCGAGTCGGGGATCGGCACGGCGGGGCTGCGCCGCGGCGACGTCAGCTCGGCCAGCGGCGCCCACGACTCCTGCGCCACGACCGTGTACGCGGTGCCCTGCTCGATGCGGGCCGTCTGCACCGCGCCCGCCGACGCCTTGCTGTAGTAGAGCCCGTCGGCCAGCGTCGAGGCGCGCTCCCCCTCGAACTCGATCCGCGAGACCTCGCCGAAGGTGGGCAGCCAGATGCCGTGGAGCGCGCCGACCTCGATCCGCGCGCTCGTGCCGCCGGCGGCGCCCCACGAGGGCACGCGGACGAACAGGTCGTCGTCCGCCTCGGACTGGGGATCGAGCGCCCGGTACGTCTCGCCGTCGTACGAGGTGAGCGAGGCGATCCGGATGCGCTCGGGCAGCTCCGATCCGGTGACGCGGAACAGCTCCTGCTCGTACGCCCCGTCGGCGAACACCGCGCGGTACTCCGAGAGCGGGCTCACCGCCTCGCGCATCGCCAGCTCCGGACCGGTCCCCGCGCGCGGCACCATCCGCTCGCGGCTCTCGACGGCCGCGGGCGCGGCGACGCCGGCGGTGCCGAACGCGAGGGCGACGAGGGCGGCGGTCACGGCGATGCGCCGGACGGCGCTCCACGGCGAGCGCCTGCGCAGCCGCACCCCGCTGCGCTCGGCGGCCTGCGACAGGGCACGGCGGCGCGCGCTGCCCGCCCGCCACGACAGCCACGCCACCGACAGCAGGAGGGCGAGCAGGCCGAGGGTGAGCTCGCGCGGGGCGGGCACCGTGATCGTGCCGAGCGGCAGCGGCGGGCTCGCGACGGTGTGGCCGAACAGCAGGCCGAACGAGGCGGTGCCGACCGCCGCGGCGACGGCCATTCCCGCCCGCCCGGCGAGCGCGGCGAGCGCGGCCAGCAGCGGCCCGACGACGAACACGACGACGGCGGGCATGAGCAGGTTGCGGTACTCGGCGACGGGCAGCTCGACGGTGAGCAGGTCCTTCCAGCCCAGCACCGCGCCCTGCACGGCGTCGGTGAGCACGCCGGGGAACGGCGTGGGCGAGGCCCACCGGCCGGGCACGGCGAAGGCCACGCCGAGGGCGATCACCGCGCCGACGGCCGCGAGGGCCGTGGCCCAGCCCGGCAGGCGCCACGCGCGGGCGGCCACGGCGAGGGCGAGCGCGACGACGAAGCCGACGGCGACGACGGCGAGGTACCCGCCGCCCTCGTAGATCGGCCAGGCGGCGAAGCCCGCCAGCGCCGTCATCGCGGTGAGCCAGGCGAGCGCCGCGACGCTCTCGGCCGAGGCCAGCTCGCGCATCCGGCCGCCGAGGGAGCGGTCGGCGCCGCCCCACGTGACGGCGCCCGGCGCCTGGGGCGCCCCGGGGCCGGCGCTCACGACTGCCCGCCCTTCACGAGGAGGCCGCCGAGGTCCTGGATCGCGGCGATCGTGACGGTGGTGAGGCCGGTCACGCCCTGCACGCGCGGGCGGGCGTGCTCGTCGCACAGCACGGCGATCACGGCCGTGTCGGCGCGGAACGCGAGCGCCGCGCGCTGCAGGCGCCGCAGCGGCATGACGGATCCGACCACGAGGAAGGCGAGCGAGACGGCCTCGTCGTCCTCCGCGACGACGTCGCCGATCTGCTCGACGGGCGTCGCGCGCGGGCGGGCGTCGACGCCCGAGAAGCCGTCGAGCATCGTGCGCGGGCTGACCGCCGGGATCCGCTCCACGAGCGTCATGCCGCGCGGCACCACGGGCGGCAGCTCCACGCCGGTGACGACCTCGAGGTCGCGGCCGTCGTGCAGCACGCGCACGCCGAGCGAGGCGGCGGCGCTCACGGCCAGCTCGAACTCGTCGGCGTCGAGGTAGTCGGCGGGGTCGACGCTGAG
Source organism: Microbacterium sp. FG3 (assembly GCF_057809335.1). Lineage (NCBI taxonomy): Bacteria > Bacillati > Actinomycetota > Actinomycetes > Micrococcales > Microbacteriaceae > Microbacterium > Microbacterium sp. FG3. Next base: position 35,424 of record NZ_JBMDJT010000001.1, read on the forward strand.
GATCACGGCCGTGCGCGAGCGCAGCGTCTCCTCGTACTGGCGCACCATGAGCCGGCCCGTCTTCGCCGTCGACTTCCAGTGCACGTGGCGGCGGCTGTCGCCCGGCACGTACTCGCGGATGGCGTGGAACGAGATGTCGGAGTCGACGATGCGCCGCGACGGCTGGCCCTCGAGGTCGCGGATGAGGCCGGCGCTCGTCGTGGGCACCACCTCGATGCGGGGGTGCACGTACAGCTCGTGCCGGTCCTCCCACGCCCGCTCGCGGCGGAACAGGCCGACGGGATCCGAGCGGACCTCGACGGCGGGACCGATCTGGATGATGCCGCGGCGCGGCGTGGGGATCTCGAGGTTCTGCGTCGACTCGTGGCCGGCGCGCAGGAACGGCACGTCCACCTCGATGAGGCCGTCGCCGACGGGCAGCTCGATGCGGCCCGGCAGGGTCGCGCGCGCTCCCGAGTTGCGCACGATCACCTCGGCCGAGGCCGAGCCGCCCGCCACCACGCGGTCGCGATCGACCTTCACGCTCACGTCGTGCGCGCGGCTGCCGAACAGGAAGGGCACCGTCACGACGATGAGGGCGACGCCGGCGAGGCCGGCGACGAGCCACTCGACCCAGCCCAGCGCCCAGCCGACCGCCGTGCCGGCGAGGGCCGCGACGACGACGAGCCATCCGGCCGGCGTGATGACCTCGAGGCACCAGTCGCGCGCGCTGCGCAGCACGGCCCCCGCGCGGCGCGCGCTGACCGCCGACCACGACACGGCGGTGACGATCGGGTTGGACCGGCCCCTCGTCGTCGCGGTCGTGCGGCCGATCGTGCGCGTGCGCGTGCGGCCCCAGCTCGTCGACGTGCGCGAGGCGGTCGACGAGGGGGCGCGGGTGCGGCTGCGGGTCTGTGCCATGTGCTCGGGATCAGGCCGCGGGCTGGTCCACCGGCGGCGCCACCGAGAGCAGCACCTGGCCGATCACGGCCTCGGCCGTGACGCCGTCGAACTCGGCCTCGGGCTGCAGGATGAGGCGGTGCGCGAGCACCGGGCCGGCGAGCGCCTTGACGTCGTCGGGCACCGCGTAGGTGCGGCCCTGCGAGGCGGCGCGCGTGCGGACCGCGCGCGTGAGCGCGAGCGCGCCGCGGATACTGACGCCCAGTCGCACCTGCTCGGCCGTGCGGGTGGCCTCGACCACGCGCGCGATGTAGTCGAGCACGAGCGCGTCGACGTACACCGTGCGGGCCAGCGCCGCCATGCCCACCATCGCCTGCGGCGCGATGATCGCCGCGAGGTCGGCCGTCGCCGTCGCGGCGCCGCCGATGATGCGCACGGTGGCGGCGTGATCGGGGTAGCCGAGCGACGTCTTCATGAGGAAGCGGTCCAGCTGCGCCTCGGGCAGGCGGTACGTGCCCGCCTGCTCCACGGGGTTCTGCGTGGCGATGACGAGGAACGGCTCGCCGACGGGGCGGGTGATGCCGTCGACCGTGACCTTGCCCTCCTCCATCACCTCGAGCAGCGCCGACTGCGTCTTGGGCGAGGCGCGGTTGATCTCGTCGGCGAGCACGATGTTCGCGAAGATCGGGCCGGGGTGGAAGTCGAACTCGCCCGTCTTCTGGTCGTACACCGTCATGCCCGTGATGTCGCCGGGCAGCAGGTCGGGGGTGAACTGGATGCGCGTGTTCGTGCCGCTCACCGTCTGCCCCAGCGCCCGCGCGAGCGAGGTCTTGCCCGTGCCCGGCACATCCTCGAGCAGCACGTGGCCGTCGCTCAGCATCGCGGTGAGCACCAGCTCCACGACGTGGCGCTTGCCCAGCAAGGACCGCTCGACGTTGTCGGCGAGCTGCGCGAACGTCTGGGCGAACCAGGTCGCCTGCTCCTGCGTGATCGTCATGCGTGTCCTTCTTCTCGGGTGGTGCTCACGGGGTGGATTCTCATCCGCCGGGCGGGGTTTCGGGATCCGTCGGATCGGGGTCCGCAGGTGCGGGGGCGCACGGCGCGGTGACCTCGAGCCTGGCGTCTTGCAGACCGTACTTCCCGCCCCAGCTGACCTTCGGGGTGAAGAGGACCCGCTCGGCGCCCGGCGGGACGGGCTCGCCCGCCTGCCAGGAGACCGTCTGCCACCCGAAGATGCCGACGCGCTTCTGGAACGTCGGCGCGACCTCGGTCACCGTGGGCTGTGCGCGATCCAGGCTGTCCGCCGTGACGGTCACCGTCGGCACCGCAGCGCCGACCTGGCACTCTCCGAGGACGCTGCCCGTCGCGCTGAGCTGATAGGGCGCCGAGCCGCTCGCGGGTACGGCGTACCCTTCCGGCGAGCGCACGTCATCCCACTGCTTGTGCTGCCACCAGAAGGCGATGCCCGGGTCGCGCCCGAACACGGTGCTGCTCTGCGGCGGCTCACCGGGGACGAGCTCGGCGCCGTTCGGCTCGCGGCTCGTCGGGCGGCTGACCCACTGGAGGGTCCACTGCGCCACGTTGCCCTGGACGTCCGGCGACTCGCGCACCTTGAATTCCGCGCCCGTGGGGGCGGGCATCTCGGGCACGACCCGCACCTCGGTGTCCGCGGACGAGGTCCCGTACTCGTCGCCGTCGTGCATGGAGCGCGCGCACGCGAAGATCGTGTAGCTCTGCCCGTCGGTCACCTGGAAGGAGGTCGTCGACGCGGACGAGAAGCCCCGGCAGTCCTCGTCGCGCCCGAACGCGTACTCCACCTGCGTGTTCGGGCCCCCAGGGCTGGCCGTTGCGGTGACGTCGAGACGCACCTGGTCGCCGCCGAGGCGCGTCTGCGACACGGTGATGTCCGGCTTGCTCGGACTGCTCACGCCGTAGGCCGTGATCTCGAGGACCTCGCCCGACTCGCTGCCGTTGCCGATCCCCGGAGGGATGTCGTGGCTGGAGAGCGGCGTGATGAGGATCTGCGTCGACGCGTTCTGCCCGACCACGAAGTCGTCGATCACCATGCGTTCGCCATACACGGGGTAGGTCTCGGTCTGTCCGGTGGCGGCGCTGTACACGGTGAGCGCCCGCGTCTCGCGCGCCGCGATCCCCGTCACCGTGATGTCGGCGCGTCCGCCCGTGCCGTCCCAGGTCTGGCTCGGCCGCGCGCTGGCGGACTGCGGACGGGGCGGAGGGTTGTACGCCCACGCCACCGTGCTCGCGGTGTCCTCCGAGACGCCGGTGGCGTTGAACGCGCGCACCACATACTCGCGGCGCTCGCCGTTCGGCGCGCTGATCACCGGGCACGAGCCGTCCGGGCCGCACGTGGCCACCTCGCGGCCGTTCCACGTCACGCGGAACCCCTGGAGGGCGGGGTAGGCGGCGCGCGCCGGGCCCGGGTCGACGCGCAGCATGACCTGGCCGTCGTCGTAGCCGATCTGCGACACCCCGCCCGGCGCATCCGGCAGGCCGTGCAGGTCGAGCAGCACCGTGCCCATCGCCTCGCCGCCCGAGACGCGACCCTGCGCGTCCTGCACCGCGAAGCGGGCGCGGCACGTGGCACCCGGCGTGCCGGGGGCCCACGAGGCGCGCACGTGCGTCTCGGAGGCGACCGAGAACGACACGCCCGCGCACGCCTGCGAGGCCTGCACCGACGCGAGGCGCAGCGGCGTGCCGGGCAGCGGGTTCGTCTCGCCGGGGATGCCGACCACCTGGATGTCGCACGACCCGCCCTGCGTCGTGCGGCACAGCTGCTCGGCCGTGCCGCCGCGCGGCAGCTGCGACGGCGCGTCGCCCACCGTGAACGTGAGCGAGGCGGGCGAGACGTCGTCGTGGCTCGTGCTCGTCACGGTGGCGCGCTCCTGCGTGCCCGGGCGCGCGGTGTCGTGCGCCGTGACGGTCACGATGCTGCCGGACGCACTCGCCGACAGCGCGGATCCGCCGAACTCGAAGCCGAAGCTCACGGGGTCGCCCACGCGGCCGCCCGGCCACGTGACCATCTGCTGCAGGTCGAACGTCGCCGTGTCGCCCGGCGACACGGTCACGGCCGCGGCCTTCAGGTCGGGCTGCGGGGCGTTCGGGATGACGCGGATGCCGACCGAGAGCACCGTCCAGGCCTCGTCGCCGTCGAGGCGCACCGGCACGGCGCAGGCGTCGCTCCAGGGCGCGCCGTCGCCGGCGGCGTACGTGATGACCGATCCGCGCACACTGCAGGTGGCGGCCGTGCGGGCGCCGCTCGTGGCCACCTCGCTGCCGACCTCGAGGGTGCGCCCGCGCGGCGTGGCGACCCGGTCGCGCATGTCGAACTCGACCGACTCGCCCTCCTGCACCTCGATCGGCGGCGCGTCGGCCTTCTCGGCCAGCGCGGCGCGATCGCCCGGCACGCGCAGGAAGCCGTAGCCCGCGACGTCGTCGCCGCTCGTGCTCTGGCCCGTGAGCTGGAAGGGGATCACTCGGGCCTCGGGCGTGAGCTCGCCGGAGATGCGGTTGCCCGAGACCTCGGCGCCCTCCTGCTCGCCCCACAGCGCCAGCTCGAGGTCGTCGACCGAGCCGCCGCTCCACGCCACCGATCCGTCGACCACGTCGACGCCGTTCTCGAAGCGGTCGCGCGTCTCGAGCGTGAGGCGCGTGTCGCTGACGACCGGGTAGTCGGGCACGCGCTCGCGCGTGACGTACACGACGATCCGGCCGCGGGCGGAGTTGCCGCCCGAGGTCTCGACGTCGTACAGGTACGAGATCGTGCCGAACTCGGCCCCCGGCCGCACCCGCACGGTGTCGCCCTCCACGCTCAGCCGGTCCATCAGCTCGACGTGGCGCGGGTTCTCCGTGCCGTCCGAGAGCGTGGCGGGCACGTCCGGCACGACGTTCTCGAGGCTCAGCTCGCCGCCGAGCGGGTCGATGTCGTTCGCGAGCGGGGTCACCGTCACCTCGGCGTCCTCGGCGCCCTGCACCTGCACGTAGTCGGTGTACAGCACGGGTCGCGGGTCGGCCTCGGCGTCCATGACGCCCACGCGCACGCGGCCCGTCCCCGGCAGCCCCTGGCCGTCGACCACCTGGTACGTGAACGAGACCTGCCCGAAGGAGCCGGGCGCGCTCCGGTACACGATCGACTCGCCGTCGGCCGAGATCGACGCCGAGCCGACATCGGGCTGGGTGAGGATGCGATCCAGCTCCACCGTGTCGCCGTCCGGATCGGCGCCGAAGCGCTGCAGCGGGATCTCCACGCTCTGTCCGGCGAGCACGCGGCCCTCGAGCCGGTGCGGCTGCGGCGGCCGGTTCTCCTCCTCGCCGACGACGCGGACCGTCACCGCCGCGGAGTCGGCGAGCGAGGGCGCGCCGGCGGCGTAGACGGAGTAGTCGATGCGGTAGTCGCCCGGTTGCTTCGGCGCGAGGTAGCGGATCACGGAGCCGGCGGCGAAGGCGAGCGCGCGATCCGTCGACGACTGCACGGCCGACGGGTCGAGCATGAGCGAGCGACCGGCCGGCGCCACGTCGTTGTCGAGCACGGGGATGTCGATCTGCGCGCCGGCGCGCACGACGACCGAGTCGTCGACGGCGATCGGCGAGAGATCGGACGCCGGCGGGAGCAGGAAGACGCTCGCCTCCCCCGCCACCTGCGCGCCGTCGTCGAGCGTGCCGTCGCTCACGGTGTACCGCACCGTGCCGAGCAGTCCCGCCTCGCCGTCGGCCGTGGTCCCCGTGAGCCGCAGCGCGCTCTGGCCGACCACGTCGACCTGCAGCGTCGCGCCGTCGGCGGGCGACACCTGCGGCTCGCTGAGCATGAGCACGCGGCGCGTGGGGTTGGTGACCGTCGGCATGACGTCGATCGTGACGTCCGCGCCCTGATGCACGAACGCGGTGACGGGAGCTGCCGAGAGCTGCGCGGGCGCGTCCTCGGGCAGCAGCGTGATGCGCGCCGTCGCCTCGGCCGAGCTCGTGCCGTCGCTCACGGTGTAGCGGACGAGATAGATGCCCTCCTCGTCGGCCGTGAAGTCGAACCCGATGCCGAACGCCGACGGCACGGCCGTCGCGTCGGCGTTGTCGAGCACGCGCGCCGACTCCACGGAGAGGCGCCCCTCGGTGCCCGTGACGTGCGGCTCGACGTCGACCGCGATGGTGCCGACGGAGTCGAGCACGGCGAACGACTCGGCGTGCAGCTGCGGGTTCGGGTCGACCTTCACGGCGAGCGAGCGCGTGGTCTGGGCGCCCTGCGTGTCCGCGACCGTGACGTGCAGCTCGACCGTGCTCGATCCGCTCGACGAGTTGCTGTGCTGGTAGACGACGTCGCCGTCGGGCGTCACCGACGCCGCGCCCTCGCCCGAGGGGTTCGCGACGTCGAGCAGGACGACCGGGTCGCCGTCGGGGTCGACCCAGCCGTCGAGCACGGGGACGGTGACCGTGCCGCCCGGCGCCACCTCGGGGCTCGGCCACTCGGCCAGGCACCCCTCCACGCCGCACCAGACGGGTGCGCGGTTGCCCTCGCTCATGGTGAGGGTGACGGTGGCGGGCTCCGACGCCCTGCCGCCCTCCTGCGTGCCGTCGATCACCTGGTACTGGAAGGTCGCCGATCCGGTCGCATCCGGTGCGACGTCCACGGTGATCCGCCCGCCGTCGTCGGTGATCGCGAGCCGCCCGAAATCCTCGGGCAGTCCCGAGACGGAGCCCTCCATGATCGTGAGCACGTCCTGGTTGGGATCGTGGTCGTTCAGCATCACCGGCAGGCTCACGAGCGTGCCAGGGCGCACGCCGAAGGCGTCGTCCTCCGCCACAGGCGGCCGCGGGTCGGTCACGACCTCGGCCTGCTCCTGCGTCTCGACGGTCTCCTCCTCGAGATCGTCCTCCGGCTCCCACTCCTGGCTGGAGGGCACGAGCGTGCCGTCCGGCATCGTCCACACCCAGCCGGATCGCGTCTCGTTCAGGATCATGCGCGACCCCGACGACGTGAAGACGGGCTCGCGCTCCTCCGGCAGCTCGAGGCCCCCGTAGTCCAGCGAGATCTGCGTGCCGTCCGACCCGCCCGACACGGGCATGCGCCACATCGTGCCGCCCGCGATGTCGAGCCAGGCAGCGTACACGTCGCCGTTGAACACCCGCGGCGCGGCCGGTGCGCCGCCCGGGGCGTCGAACACGCGGCGGGGTTCGCCGCCCTTGGGGAGCTCGACGAGGCCGAGGTCGTCGGCGAGGTACGCCGACTCACCGCGCGCCGTGGCCGTGCCCGCCACCACGACGCCGCCCAGGCCCGGCTGGAAGGCGTCGGCCTGGCCGCGCCGCCAGATCTCACCGCTCGTCGCGTCCACGAGGAACCACGTGCCGTCGACCGCGGTCAGCTCGAGTCCCTCGCTCGTCAGCCCGCTCGGCGCGGCGTCCTCGCCGACGAGCCGCCGCTGCGCGACGTCGTAGCGCGTCACGATCGAGTCGTCGGCGGTGTAGGCGTACAGCACGCCCGCGTCGTCGATCGCGATCGCGTCGGCCGTCCACGACGGCGCGGTGGAGCCCTCGTCGTCGGATCCCTCCTCCGACTCGTCCTCCTCGGCCGGGTGCGGCTCGATGAGCAGCGTGGCCTCGCCGAGCACGCCGGCGAACACCGTGCCGGTGTCGGTGAGGTAGGCCACGTACTCGCCGGCCGTCGCCACCGCGACGGTGCCGCCGGGGGTGCGGTCGGCGGTCGCCTGCGCCTCGTCGTCGTAGTCGATCGGCATCGCCGTGTCGATCTCGAGCAGCCGCGAGTCGCTCTCCGCGAAGAGGAACGCGCCCCGCTCGGACTGGACGATGCCGGACGGGTTCGAGACGGTCCGCACGGTGTCGAGCTCGAGGACCTCGGTGTTGATGCGCGCGTAGCGCACGTTCTCGCCCGTCTGCAGCGCCCACACGCCCGGCTCGGTGCTCGGCGTGCGCTGGGCGTCGAGCCCCGGCCACACGACGGCGAGCGTCACGATCAGCGCGGTGACGACCCCCGCGGTGATCCAGCCCCAGAGCGCGCGGCGCATGTCAGATCACCGTCCCGAACCACACGGCGGCCGCGGCGCCCAGCGCCATGAGGGCGACGCCGCCGACGAGCAGCCACGGCCACGTGCGACGGCGACGGCGCGAGGGCGCCGTGAACGTGTCGTCCTCGTCGCGGTGCTGCGGCGCCCGCGGCTGGTACTTCCGCGTGGACGGGTAGGCCACGTTCGGCCGCGGCGCCCAGCGCGCCCCGTCGTCCTCGAGGTCCAGCGGCGCCGATGGGTGGTACTCGTCCACGCGCACCTCGAGCGGTGTCGGGATGAGGCGCGCCCCGGCCTGCACCACGCGGATCTCCTCGGCGAACTGCAGCGCGCTCGGCTGCCGGCGGCCGGGCTCGCGGCTCATGGCGCGCTGCAGCACGGCCTCGAGGCCGACGGGCAGGTCGTCGCGGCCGACGGGGACGTACTTCGCCCGCGCGATGCGCCGCGTGAGCTGCTCGCGCGAGTTCTCGGAGCGCTCCGCGTGCTCGAACGGGCTGCGCCCGGCCAGCAGGGAGTAGATCGTGGCGCCGAGCCCCCACACCTCGCTCGCGATCGTGCCGTTGCTCTGCTCCAGCACGACCTCGGGGGCCGACCACGGCACCGACAGCGCCATGCTCTCGCGCGCCGCGGCGGTGAGCGAGGCCGAGATGCCGAAATCGGCGAGCACGGGCGAGCCGAACGCCGTGACGAGGATGTTGCTCGGCTTGATATCGCGGTGGATCACGCCCGTGCGGTGAGCGGTCTCGAGGGCGCTGGCGGTCTTCACCGCGACCTCGAGCACCTCCGGCACGGGGATCCGCTCCTGGCGGTAGCGCTTGGCGTACGAGGCGGGGCAGTACTCCATGGAGATGTACGGCCGGCCGTCGGGCGCGAGGCCCGCATCGTAGATCGTGACGATCGACGGGTGCGTGGCCAGGCGCGCGAGCACGTCGATCTCGGCGTTGAACATGCGCACGAGCTCGGAGGTGTGCAGCGAATCCGGCAGCACCTTGACGGCGACCTCGCGGCGCGGCATGTCCTGGCCGTAGAGGTAGACGTCGGCGAAGCCACCGGACCCGAGCGGGCGCACGTAGTTCAGGCCCGGCAGCACGGGCGGCTGGGCCGGCAGACGCTCAGCCAATCGTCCTCCCCCGTGGCGGCGTGCGTGATCCGCGACCCGCCGAGCAGGGCGGGCAGCGCTCGACCATCGTAGCAACGCGCCGGGCGTGTCCCCGCCACCGCCGATCCCCTGGTCTCCCCGCGTTCCCGGGGCGGCTCGCTTCGCTCGCTCAGGCGAAATCGCGGGGGTCCAGCGGGGCGTCGAGCGACTTCGTGAGGTCCGCGAGCATCGCCTCGATCTGCGGCTCGACGAACTCCGCCACGCCGGCCTGGATGCGCAGCCGGTGCTGCAGCAGCAGCCCGCACACCTCGCGCCCCACGAGGTTGGCGTACTCGTCGGCGAGTCCGACCTCCTGCCGGAGCGCGGCCTTGGCCTCCTCGCTGAGCGGGGGCAGGCTCGGCACCTCCTGCTCGGCCTCGTTCGCGAGCCCCTCGATCGTGAAGAGGAACGGCGCGCCGGGAACGGGATCCGGATCGAGCGGGAGCCCCTCGAACTCGGGCTCGAGGCCCTCGGCGGGGCGGTAGCTGCGCGCGCGGTTGCGGGCGGCCTGCTGGTCGAGCTCGGTCTGCAGCCGGGGCAGGTTGCGCGACGTGTACTCGGCCACGGCCCGGTCGACGATTGTCTTGATGCGCGTCGACAGCCCGTGCTGCACGCCGTGCGGCACGTCCGATCCGAGGCCCGCCGCCGACAGCACGGGCGACCCCAGGCAGCGGCGGCACGGGGCGACCCTGCCGCGGTGCGTCGCCGGCTGCCAGCGCGGCAGCCACCGCAGCCAGGCGTCGACCGCCTGGCTCACCTGGGTCTCGAGCGAACGCTCCACGGTCCCAGAGTAGGCGCGATCCCGCGATTCCCCGAGATTCCGCCGCCTCGATCGCCCGCGCGCCCCGGCCGCGCTACTCGTCGTCGGGCTCGCGCTCCCACGGCCAGCGCGGCGGGCGCGCCTCGGTGCGGCGGACCGCGATCGCTCCCCACGCGGCCACGGCCGCGGCGAGCAGGAACGTGACCGAGGTCCAGCCCGTCACGGCGCCGCCCACCGCGGCGGTCGCCGCCGCGGCGCCCGCGCCGAACGCGAGCGCGAGCAGCCACAGCGCCACCAGGTGCGACAGCGCCGCCGCGAGCGCCACGGGCACCACGCCCGTGAAGGCGGGGCGCTCCAGCCGCACGACCGGCCACAGCGTGCCCGCGAACGCGAGCACCGAGACGAGCACGGCGAGCACGCCGGGCACCGGGCCGAGACCGGGCACGGGAAGGACGTCGGTGTCGGTGAGCAGCGCCGCGAAGCCCGTCGCGCAGATCACGAGCGCGCCGTACGAGACCGCGGCGAGAGCGAGCAGCAGCGGGCCCGCTCCGCCCCCGCTCCGCGCGTCCGCCATGTCACAAGTCTCCGCCCCGCCCCGGGAGGTTTCCTGGGACGGGGCGGAGAGGCGGCGAGCGGAGGTCAGGCGGACGGGCCGGCCTCGAGCGTCCGCTCGTACTCCTCCTGCGCCTCGGCGTTGAGCCGGTTCATCTTGGCCCCGCGCCTGGCCGCCCACGCACCGAACCAGATCGTCACCTCGCGCGCGATCACGAACGCCGCGATCGCCAGCGGCGCGAGCACGCCCTCCTGCACCACGTCGGCCGCCTCGCTCGGCGTGATCATCCAGAACGGCCCCGCGATCACGGGCGCGAACACCTGCGCCGCGTAGGTGAGGACGGCGACGAAGAACCCGAGCAGCACCCACGCGCCCCAGCGGGCGCGGTTGACGATCGCCCCGAGCAGCCAGAAGCCCAGGAAGAACGCGACCACCGGGATCCAGAACGTCACCGACGCGACGGTCTCGAGCGCGAACGTCGACAGCTCGTCCATCGAGGCGAAGCCGTCGGTGAGGGCCGTGTAGCCGGCCACGGCCGCGAAGTAGAGGACGGCGAACACGACCGCCGCCAGCAGTCCGATCAGCCCGGCGGCGCCGCGGTTGCCGCGCTTGGTCGGCGGCTCGGGGGCCTCGACGAACACGGGCTGCGGCGCGGGCGCGGCGACCGTCTCGGCGGCGGGCTCGCTCGCGGTGACCGCCGGCGCGCCCTCGGGCTCGGTGGCCCGGAACGTCTGCGTCTCGTCGGCCCGCTCGAACCACGGGCTGCCCGACGACGCGGTGCCGGCCTCGCGACGCGGCGTCGGCTCGGCGCCCTCGGTGCCGTGACGCGCGTCGAGTGCGTCGAGCTCGGCGGCGAGGGCGGCGTAGTCGGGAGCGGGCCGCGCGGCCGGCTCGGCGTCGGTCGGCTCGGCCGCGGCCGGCTCGGCGGCACCGGCACGCGCGGGCGCGGGCTCGACGGGGTCGGACGGCGCGTCCGGCTCGCCGGCGAAACGGCGCGCGGAGCGCGTGGGCGCCTCGGCGACCGGCTCCGAGGGCGCCTCGGCCGCCGGCCCCTGCTCGGCGACGGGCTCGGCCTGCGACGCGGCGGGCTCCGCCTGCTCGGCGGCCGCGGGCCGCGCGCCCTCGCCCGTCACGTCGGGGTCCTCGCCGATCGCATCGGCGAGGGCGGAGGGGCGCTCGTCCACCGGCGCCTCCGCGACGGGCGCCTCGGCGGCCCTGGTCTCCGGGGCCTGGGTCTCGGCGGGGGCCTCGGCGGCGCGCTCCTCGATGGGCTCGCCGGTGGCCGGGTCGTTCTTCCCCTGGGCGTCACTCATCCGTTGCACTCCTCACGGCGGGGCGGATCCCCTCCGCGCGAGCGTACCGCGGCACATCCGCGCCGCCGGGGAGCCTCGCCGTCGCCGGCGCACGGCCCGGGCGTGTCGCCGCCTTCGTCGGCGAACAGCTCATCGGGCAGCGACTCCGTCGGGCAGCGGATCAGTCGAGGAACAGGCTCCGCAGCCGCCGGGTCGTGAACACGAGCCCGACCGCGATCATCACGAGGTAGTACGCGACGTGCCACAGCATGCCCGCGCTCAGCATGCCCGTCGTGAGCCCGCGCACCAGCTCGACGCCGTGCCACAGGGGGAAGGCCATGATGATGCCCTGGATCGCCTCGGGGTAGATGTCGATCGGGTACAGGGTGGCGCTGAAGAGGAACATCGGCAGCAGCACGAAGTTGATCCAGTCCATGTGCTGGAACGTCTTCATGTAGCTCGTGATCGCCATGCCGAGGCTCGCGAAGCCGAAGGCCACGAGCAGCACGGCGGGCAGGGCCAGGATCGCGGTGGGGGCCAGGTTGAGCCCGAGCAGCTGCATGATCACCATGAAGCCGGTGGCGTAGAGCAGGCCGCGCAGCAGCGCGTACAGGATCTCGCCGAGCGCCACGTCGAGCGGGCCGAGCGAGGTCGCGAGCATGCCCTCGTAGAGGCGGCCGTAGTTGAGCTTGAAGAAGACGTTCCACGTGGAGTCGTAGATCGCGCCGTTCATCGCCGACACGGTCAGCAGCGCGGGCGCGATGAACGCCGCGTACGGCACCTCGCCGCCCTGCGAGGTCTGCACGTCGCCGATCAGCGCGCCCAGCCCGATCCCCATCGACGCGAGGTAGAACACGGGCTCGAAGAAGCCCGACAGCACGATCGCCCAGCTCGACGAGCGGGCCGCGATGAGGCCGCGCTGCACGACCGCGAGCGGGTTGCCCGCCCACAGCGCCCGCACGCCGCCGCCGGTGCGCCGGCGCTCCTCGGTCTGCACCGCCGCGCTCACGAGGCGAGCCTCCGACGGAACATGCGCCACGCCAGCGCGGCGCCGAGCCCGGCGAGCAGCACGAGGAAGCCCGCGTGCAGCGCGACGCCCGCCGCGTCCATCGGCTTGCCGTACGCCACGACCCGCCCCAGCTCCGACGCGTGCCACAGCGGCGAGATCCAGCCGATCCACTGCAGCCACACCGGCAGCGTCGCGAGCGGATAGAACGTGCCGGAGAAGAGGAACATCGGCATGAAGACGAAGCGCTGCACGAGCTGCAGCTGCCCGCGGTCGTCCTCGAGCGAAGCGGCGAAGGCGAGCATCGGGCCGCCGTACGCGAGCCCGGCGAGCACGCCGATCGGCGCCATCAGCCATGCCGTCGCCATGCGCGTGGCATCGGGGTGCAGCCACGCGAAGAAGACGAGCACGAAGAGCAGGTAGAACGCCACCGTCACGGCCATGCGCGCGACGGCCGCCACGATGACGCCGTTCGCGATCTGCCGCGGCGACAGGGGCGCCGCGCTGAAGCCGTAGAAGAACCGGCGCCACTTGAAGCCCGCCAGCACGGGGTAGGTGAACTCCTCGGCCGCCACGTTGAGCGCGGCCGTCATGAGGAGCGCCGGCGCGACGAACAGCAGGTACGGCACGGGCTCGCCGCCGTCGTCGATCGGCACCTGGATGAGCGCCGCGAGCCCCACGGCCAGGCCCAGCAGGTACAGGATCGGCTGGCCGACCGATCCGACGAGGATCGTCCAGCCGTACGCGCGCATCGCGCGGATCATGTGCTCGGCGACGTACCAGGTGCCGCGGGTGCGCGGTGCCCTGCCCCACGCCATCGCCTCGGCGCGGAGCTCGTCGATGTCGGCCGCGGCGGGCGCGGCGGGCCGGGCGGTCATTCGATCAGCGACCTTCCCGTGAGACGCAGGAAGACGTCCTCCAGGCTCGAGCGGCGCACGAGGCTCGTGATCGGCTCCAGTCCGCGCGCCGTCACCTGCTCGAGCGCGGCCTCGCCGTCGGCGGCGTAGACGAGCACGCGGTCGGGCAGCACCTCCACCCGCTCGCCGATGCCCTCGATCCGCTCCGCCGCGGCCGCGTTCTGCGCGGAGCCGAAGCGCACCTCGAGTACCTCGCGGCTGGAGTGCGTGCGGATGAGCGAGGCGGGCGTGCCCTCGGCCATGATCCGCCCCTTGTCGACGACGACGAGCCGGTCGCACAGCTGCTCGGCCTCGTCCATGTAGTGCGTCGTGAGCACGAGGGTGGTGCCGCGCTCCTTGAGCCGGAACAGGCGATCCCACAGCACGTGCCGCGCCTGCGGGTCGAGGCCCGTGGTCGGCTCGTCGAGCAGCAGGATGCGCGGGTCGTTGATGAGGCCGCGCGCGATCGTGAGCCGGCGCTTCATGCCGCCGGAGAGCTGATCGACCTTCGACTTCGCCTTCTCCTCGAGCTGCGCGAACGCCAGCAGCTCGTCGGCCTTCTCGCGGCAGACGCGGCCGGGCAGGCCGAAGTAGCGGCCGTAGATGTAGAGGTTCTCGCGAGCGTTGAGCTCGCCGTCGAGGTTGTCCTGCTGCGGCACCACTCCCAGACGGGAGCGGATCTCCGGGCCGTGGCGATCCGGATCGAGCCCGAGGATCGACAGCTCGCCGCCCGTGCGCGACGAGACGGCGCCGATCATGCGCATCGTGGTGGACTTGCCGGCGCCGTTCGGCCCGAGCAGCCCGAACGACTCCCCCGGCGCGACCTCGAACGACAGCCCGTCCACGGCGACGAAGTCGGGCTTCCCCTTGACGCGGTACGTCTTGCGCAGCCCCTCGGCGGCGATCACGGCTGAACTCACCCGCCTCACAGTAGCGGCAGTGTCCCCGCCGACCCCGCGCTCGTTCGCCGAACCCGCGCGGGATCCGGCGCGGGCTCGCGGATCGAGCGCGGGTTCGCGGAGGGAGCGGACGCGAAAGCGGCCCCCGGCCGAAGCCGGGGGCCGCTTTCAGGGCCTCACCGCTGGGTCAGTTGTACGAACCCGGGGTGAAGTCGTCCGACGAGAACGCGTCGAAGTCGACGAAGCCGTAGTCGCCCTCCGCGAACGCGCCGTCCGAGGCGAAGATGCGGTTGGGGTACCGCTCGCTCTTGGCCTCGTCCGTCGCCTCGACCACGACGTTGCGGTACTTCGCAAGGCCGGTGCCGGCGGGGATCAGCTTTCCGATGATCACGTTCTCCTTGAGGCCGACGAGCGGGTCGCGCTTGCCCTGGAGCGCCGCCTCGGTGAGGACGCGCGTGGTCTCCTGGAACGACGCGGCCGACAGCCACGACTCCGTCGCGAGCGACGCCTTCGTGATGCCCATCAGCTCCGGACGACCCGACGCGGGGCGCTTGCCCTCGGCCACGGTCGCGCGGTTGATCTCCTGGTAGCGCTTGATGTCCACCAGCTCGCCGGGCAGCAGGTCGGTCTCGCCGTGGTCGACGACGGTGACCTTGCGCAGCATCTGGCGCACGATGACCTCGATGTGCTTGTCGTGGATCGGCACACCCTGCGAGCGGTACACACCCTGCACGCCGCCGACGAGGTACTTCTGCACCTCACGGGCGCCCTGCACGCGCATGATCTCCTTCGGGTCGAGCGTGCCGACCTGGAGGGGCTGACCGACCGTGACGTGCTGGCCGTCCTCGACGAGGAGCGTCGCGCGCTTCAGCACCGGGTAGACCTTGACCTCGTCGCCGTTGTCGGGCGTGAGGAGCACCTTGCGGGACTTCTCGGTCTCCTCGATCGTGATGCGACCGTCCGCCTCCGCGATGGGCGTGGCGCCCTTCGGGGTGCGGGCCTCGAACAGCTCCTGCACGCGGGGCAGACCCTGCGTGATGTCGTCCGCCGAGGCCGATCCACCGGTGTGGAACGTGCGCATCGTCAGCTGCGTGCCGGGCTCACCGATCGACTGGGCCGCGATGATGCCCACGGCCTCGCCGATGTCGACGAGCTTGCCGGTGGCCAGCGAGCGGCCGTAGCACTGCGCGCAGACGCCGACGGCCGAGTCGCAGGTGAGCACCGAGCGCACCTTGATGGACTCGACACCCGCCTCGACGAGCTGGTTGATCAGCACGTCGCCCACGTCCGAGCCGGCGGCGGCCAGGACGGTGCCGTCCTCGGCCACGACGTCGGTCGCGAGCGTGCGGGCGAACACCGAGTTCTCGACGTTCGCGTCCTTGACGAGCGTGCCGCTCGCGTCGAACGCGGCGATCGGGTACTCGAGGCCCTTCGAGGTGCCGCAGTCGTCCTCGCGGATGATGACGTCCTGCGAGACGTCGACGAGACGACGCGTGAGGTAGCCCGAGTCGGCCGTACGGAGGGCCGTGTCGGCCAGACCCTTGCGGGCACCGTGCGTGGCGGTGAAGTACTCCGCCGCCGACAGCCCCTCGCGGTACGAGGAGATGATCGGACGCGGGATGATCTCGCCCTTCGGGTTGTTCACCAGGCCGCGCATACCCGCGATGTTGCGGATCTGCAGCCAGTTGCCTCGCGCGCCCGAGGTCACCATGCGGTTGATGGTGTTGTCCTCCGGGAAGTTGTCGCGCATGGCCTTCTGGACCTCGTCCGTGGCCTCGGTCCAGACCTGGATGAGCTCCTGGCGACGCTCGGCGTCGGTGATGAGGCCCTTCGCGTACTGCGCGTTGACCTTCTCGGCGAGCTTCTCGTGCTTGGCGACGATCTCGCGCTTGTTCGGCGGGGTGAGCACGTCGCTCAGCGCCACCGTGACACCCGAGCGGGTGGCCCAGTAGAAGCCGGCGTCCTTGATCTTGTCGAGCGTCTCGGCCGTGACGACCTTCGGGTACTCCTCGGCCAGCTTGTTCACGATCTGCGAGAGCTTGCCCTTGTCGGCCTGCTCGCGCACGAAGGGGTAGCCCTTCGGCAGCTGGTCGTTGAAGATCGCCTGACCGAGCGAGGTGTCCACGAGACCGTGGGTCTCGTAGCCCTCGGGCGCCTGGCCCTCGAGGAACGTCAGGCCCGGGATGCGGATGCGCACCTTGGCCTGCAGGTCGAGGGTGCCCTCGTCCTTGGCCAGCTGCGCCTCGGCGACCGATCCGAACACGCGGCCCTCGCCCTTCGCGCCCTCCTTGAGGGTGGTCAGGTGGTGCAGGCCGATGATCATGTCCTGCGAGGGCAGGGTGACCGGGCGGCCGTCCGACGGCTTCAGGATGTTGTTCGAGGCGAGCATGAGGATGCGCGCCTCGGCCTGGGCCTCCACCGACAGCGGCAGGTGCACGGCCATCTGGTCGCCGTCGAAGTCGGCGTTGAACGCCGCGCAGACGAGCGGGTGCAGCTGGATGGCCTTGCCCTCCACGAGCTGCGGCTCGAACGCCTGGATGCCCAGGCGGTGCAGCGTGGGGGCGCGGTTCAGCAGCACGGGGCGCTCGCGGATGATCTCCTCGAGCACGTCCCACACCTCGGGGCGCGTGCGCTCCACGGCGCGCTTGGCGGCCTTGATGTTCTGCGAGTGACCGAGGTCGATCAGGCGCTTGATGACGAACGGCTTGAACAGCTCGAGCGCCATCTGCTTGGGCAGACCGCACTGGTGCAGCTTGAGCTGCGGGCCGACGACGATGACCGAACGGCCCGAGTAGTCCACGCGCTTGCCGAGCAGGTTCTGGCGGAACCGGCCCTGCTTGCCCTTGAGCATGTCGCTCAGGGACTTCAGGGCGCGGTTGCCGGTGCCCGTGACGGGACGACCGCGGCGGCCGTTGTCGAACAGCGCGTCGACGGCCTCCTGCAGCATGCGCTTCTCGTTGTTCACGATGATCTCGGGGGCACCGAGGTCGATGAGGCGACGCAGGCGGTTGTTGCGGTTGATGACGCGGCGGTACAGGTCGTTCAGGTCGGAGGTCGCGAAGCGGCCGCCGTCGAGCTGGACCATCGGGCGCAGCTCCGGCGGGATCACCGGCACCACGTCGAGGACCATCGACGCCGGGCTCATGCCCGTCGTCAGGAACGACTGCACGACCTTGAGGCGCTTGATCGCGCGGATCTTGCGCTGGCCCTTGCCCTCGGCGATCTGCGTGCGCAGCGACTCGGCCTCGGCGGCCAGGTCGAACTCCGCCAGGCGGCGCTGGATCGACTCGGCGCCCATGAGTGCCTCGAAGTACTGGCCGAAGCGGTCCTGCAGCTCCTGGAAGACGTCGTCCTCCGCCTTGAGCTGCCCGACCTCGAGACCGCGGAACTCCTCCCACACGCGCTCGAGACGAGCGATGTTCTCGTCCGCGCGCTTGCGGATCGTCGCCATCTCCTTCTCGGCGGCGTCCTTCAGCTTCTTCTTCTGGTCGGCCTTCGCGCCCTCGGCCTCCAGTGCCGCGAGCTCGTCCTCCAGCTTCTGCAGGCGGTCGGCGATCTTCGCGTCGCGACGGTCCCCGAGGTTCTTGATCTCGAGGCGCAGGTTGTTCTCGTGCGTGGGGAGGTCGCGGTGGCGCGCCTCCTCGTCGACCGAGATCACCATGTAGGCGGCGAAGTAGATGACCTTCTCGAGGTCCTTCGGCGCCATGTCGAGCAGGTAGCCCAGGCGCGAGGGCACGCCCTTGAAGTACCAGATGTGCGTGACGGGCGCGGCGAGCTCGATGTGGCCCATGCGCTCGCGGCGGACGGAGCTCTTGGTGACCTCCACGCCGCAGCGCTCGCACACGATGCCCTTGAAGCGCACGCGCTTGTACTTGCCGCACGCGCACTCCCAGTCGCGCGAGGGTCCGAAGATCTGCTCACCGAACAGACCGTCCTTCTCGGGCTTCAGGGTGCGGTAGTTGATGGTCTCGGGCTTCTTGACCTCGCCGAAGGACCAGCGACGGATGTCATCCGCGGTGGCCAGGCCGATGCGAAGCTCATCGAAAGTGGTTGCGTCGAGCAATTGATGTCTCCTGTAGGGAAATCTTTGAATCGGCTGGCTGGATCAGATCTCGTCGATCGAGGCGGACTCGAATCGGCTGGAGATGTTGATGCCGAGCTCCTCGGCGGCGCGGAAGGCCTCGTCGTCGGTGTCGCGCAGGTTGATCGTCGTGCCGTCGGCCGAGAGGACCTCGACGTTCAGGCACAGCGACTGCATCTCCTTCATGAGCACCTTGAAGGACTCGGGGATGCCGGGCTCCGGGATGTTCTCGCCCTTGACGATCGCCTCGTACACCTTGACGCGGCCGAGGATGTCGTCCGACTTGACGGTCAGGAGCTCCTGCAGCGCGTACGCGGCACCGTAGGCCTCGAGGGCCCACACCTCCATCTCGCCGAAGCGCTGGCCGCCGAACTGCGCCTTACCACCGAGCGGCTGCTGCGTGATCATCGAGTACGGACCCGTCGAGCGCGCGTGGATCTTGTCGTCCACGAGGTGGTGCAGCTTCAGGATGTACATGTAGCCGACGGAGATCGGAGCCGGGTAGGGCTCGCCCGTGCGGCCGTCGAACAGCTGCGCCTTGCCCGAGCGGTCGATCAGGCGGTCGCCGTCGCGCGTGGGGAGCGTCGAGTCGAGCAGACCCGCGATCTCGTCCTCCGTCGCGCCGTCGAACACCGGCGTCGCCACCTTCGTGCCGGGCGCGACCTCGCGGGCCTCCTCCGGCAGGCGCATGGCCCACTCGGGCTCGCCCTCGATCTTCCAGCCCTGCTTGGCGATCCAGCCCAGGTGGGTCTCGAGCACCTGACCGAAGTTCATGCGGCCCGGGATGCCCATCGGGTTGAGGATGACGTCGAGCGGCGTGCCGTCGGCGAGGAAGGGCATGTCCTCGACGGGGAGGATCTTCGCGATGACGCCCTTGTTGCCGTGGCGGCCGGCGAGCTTGTCGCCCTCTGTGATCTTGCGCTTCTGGGCGATGTAGACCACGACGCGGCGGTTGACACCCGAGCCGAGCTCGTCGTCGCCCTCCTCGGCGTTGAACTCCTTGACCGCGATGACGGTTCCCTGCTCACCGTGGGGCACCTTCAGCGACGTGTCGCGGACCTCGCGGCTCTTCTCGTTGAAGATCGCACGCAGCAGGCGCTCCTCGGCGCTCAGCTCGGTCTCGCCCTTCGGCGTGACCTTGCCGACGAGGATGTCGCCGGGGCGGACCTCGGCGCCGATGCGGATGATGCCGCGCTCGTCCAGGTCCTTCAGCAGCTCGGGGCTGACGTTGGGCAGGTCACGCGTGATCTCCTCCTTGCCCAGCTTGGTGTCGCGGGCGTCGACCTCGTACTCCTCGATGTGGATCGAGGTGAGGGTGTCGTCCTTCACCAGGTTCTGGCTGAGGATGATCGCGTCCTCGAAGTTGTGACCCTCCCACGACATGAACCCGACGAGCAGGTTCTTGCCGAGCGCCAGCTCGCCGCTCTCGGTCGACGGGCCGTCGGCGATGACCTGGCCGACCTCGACCCGGTCGCCCGCCGCGACGATGACGCGCTGGTTGTAGCTGTTGCCCTGGTTGGAGCGGTCGAACTTGCGCAGGAAGTAGTCCTGCGTGCCGCCCTCGTCGAGCTGGACCGTGATGTAGTCGGCCGAGACCTCGGTGACCACGCCGGCCTTGTCGGCGATGATCGAGTCGCCGGCGTCGACCGCCGCGTACGACTCCATGCCGGTGCCGACCACGGGCGCCTCGGACTCGATCAGCGGCACGGCCTGACGCTGCATGTTCGCGCCCATGAGCGCGCGGTTCGCGTCGTCGTGCTCGAGGAACGGGATCAGCGACGTTCCGACCGACACCATCTGGCGCGGCGAGACGTCGATGTAGCCGATGTCCTCGACGTCGACGAGGTCGACCTCGCCGCCGCGCTGGCGGGCGAGCACGCGCTTCTCGGCGAACGTGCCGTCGGCGTTGATCACCGCGCTCGCGTTCGCGATGTTGAAGCTCTCCTCGTCGGCCGCCGTGAGGTAGTCGATCTGCTCGGTGACCCGGCCGTCGACGACGCGGCGGTACGGCGTCTCGATGAAGCCGAAGGAGTTGATGCGGCCGAAGGTCGCGAGGCGGCCGATCAGGCCGATGTTCGGGCCTTCCGGCGTCTCGATCGGGCACATGCGGCCGTAGTGCGAGGGGTGCACGTCTCGCACCTCGACGCCCGCGCGCTCGCGCGACAGGCCGCCGGGGCCGAGCGCCGACAGCGTGCGCTTGTGCGTGATCGACGACAGCGGGTTGTTCTGGTCGAGGAACTGCGACAGCTGCGAGGTGCCGAAGAACTCCTTGATCGCGGCGACGACGGGGCGCACGTTGATCAGGGTCTGCGGCGTGATCGCCTCGATGTCCTGCGTGGTCATGCGCTCGCGGACGACGCGCTCCATGCGCGACAGACCGGTGCGGACCTGGTTCTGGATCAGCTCGCCGACCGCGCGGATGCGACGGTTGCCGAAGTTGTCGATGTCGTCGACGTCGAGACGGATCTCGGCCTTCTCGCCGCGGCGGATGCCCTCGAAGGTCTCGTCGCCGCGGTGCAGGCGGACGAGGTACTTGATCGTCGCGACGATGTCGTCGACGGTGAGCACCGACTCGCTCAGCGGCAGGTCGAGGCCCAGCTTCTGGTTGATCTTGTAGCGACCCACCTTGGCCAGGTCGTAGCGCTTGGCGTTGAAGTAGAAGTTGTCGAGCAGCGAGCGCGCGGCCTCGGCGGCCACCTGCTCGCCCGGGCGCAGCTTGCGGTAGATGTCGCGCAGCGCCTCTTCCTGCGTGAGGATCGTGTCCTTCGCGAGGGTCTCCTCGATCGAGGCGATGCCGGCGAACTCGCGCTGGATGTCCTCGGTGGTCAGGCCGAGGGCCTTGAGGAAGACGGTGACCGACTGCTTGCGCTTGCGGTCGATGCGCACGCCGACCTGGTCGCGCTTGTCGATCTCGAACTCGAGCCACGCGCCGCGGCTCGGGATGACGCGCGCCGAGACGATCTCCTTGTCGGAGGTCTTGTCGGGCGTCTTGTCGAAGTAGACACCGGGCGAGCGCACGAGCTGCGAGACGACGACGCGCTCGGTGCCGTTGATGATGAACGTGCCCTTGTCGGTCTGGAGCGGGAAGTCGCCCATGAAGACCGTCTGCGTCTTGATCTCACCGGTCTGGTGGTTCATGAACTCGGCCTCGACGTAGAGCGGGGCCGCGTAGGTCTTGCCGCGCTCCTTGCACTCCTCGATGGAGTACTTCTCGGGCTCGAGGTACGGGTTCGTGAACGACAGCTGCATCGTCTCGGAGAGGTCCTCGATGGGCGAGATCTCCTCGAAGATCTCCTCGAGGCCGCTCTGCTCGGCGATGTCGGTGCGGCCGGCGGCGCGAGCCTCTTCGAGGCGCTGGCGCCAGGCGTCGTTTCCGACGAGCCAGTCGAAGGACTCGGTCTGCAGCGCGAGCAGGTCGGGGACCGTGAGCGTGTCGCTGATCTTGGCGAACGAGAGGCGACTTGCGACGCGTCCGTTCTTGGTGATGGTGGTGGATGCGTTCTTGCGCGCAGCAGCCAAGGGGATGACCTCCATGAGCCCGGTGAGGGCTACTAGATTCCTTGTCGACAGGTGAGGTGCGACCCGGATCCTCCGCCTCGATCCACCCGCCATCATCTGCGGGGATCTTGAGGCGCCAGCCGACCACCATTTGAGGGCATGGGGGAATCCAGGGAGCGCAACTTCCAACTATAGCCCCATGCGACGCGCCATGTCCACCCGGATCCTTGACCAACCCGTTTCCGCCCGGTATAAGCCCGCGCCGCGGGGCCGAAACGGGGCTCAGGCGCGGCGAGCCCGCAGCACCACGTGCACCGCGATCCCCGCCAGCAGCGCCCAGAACGCGGCGCCGATCCCCCACGCCGTGAGCCCGCCGGCCGCGACGACGAAGGTGACGACGGCCGGGATCCGCCCGCCTTCGTCGCGCACCGCCGCCGCGAGCGACGACGCCAGGGTGGGCAGCAGCGCCAGCCCCGCGACGGCCGCGAGCACGGCGGGCGCGACGCCGACGAGGGTCGTGAGCGCCGTCGCGAGCGCCGCGAGCACGACGTACACGCCGGCCGACACGCGCACGGCGCGCCAGCGCTGCGCCGCATCCGGGTGGGCGTCGGGCGACGCCGCGAGCGCGGCCGTGATGGCGGCGAGGTTGATGGCGTGGCCGCCGAACGGCGCGCCGGCGATCGTGCCGACGCCCGTGACGACCATCGACTCGCGCCAGGGCACGACGTATCCGTACGACGACAGCACGGCCGCGCCCGGCACATTCTGCGAGGCCATCGTGACGATGTAGAGCGGCAGGGCGATGCCGACGATCGCCGCCGCGTCGAACGCGGGCAGCACGGGCTCGAGCACCGGCAGGAGGGGGCCGTCGAGGCCCCTGCCCGCCGCGAGCACGCCGAGCACGACGAGCCCCGCGGCGAAGGCGGCGGGGGCGGCCCATCCGGGGGCGAGGCGCATGAGAACGAGCCAGACGAGCACGATCGGCAGCACCGCGAGCGGCTCCTCGGCGAGCCCCCGCACGGGCGCCAGGCACAGCCCGACGAGCACGCCCGCCAGCATCGCCTGGGCGACGGCCGCCGGGATGGCCGCGACGGCGCGCGCGAGCCCCGGCCACAGCCCCGTGAGCACGATGAGCGCGCCGGCGAGCGCGAAGGCGCCCACCGCCGCGGGCCACCCGCCCTCCGGGGCGGTGCCGGAGGCCAGCAGCGCGGCGCCGGGCGTGGACCACGCCAGCACCACGGGCAGGCGCGTGCGCTGCGCGAGCCACAGCATCCCGAGCGCCTGCGTGAGGCACAGCACCACGAGGCCGGACGCGGCCTGCGCCGGCGTCGCCCCGGCGGCCTGCAGCCCCGCGAGCACGACGGCCGACGAGCTGGCGAAGCCCACGAGCGCCGTCGTGACGCCGGCGAGCGCGATCCGCCCCCGGTCCGCGGGGCGCGGCGGGGTCGGGGTGCCGTCGGGTCGTTCCACGGGATCAGGCTAGGGGCGGCTCGTTGCGGGCAGATGTCGCGCCCGGGCGCCCGTTCCCGAGGAGATCCCCGCTCCCGAGGACGAAACCGTCCCGGTCCGTCCTCTCGATCCGGGATCCCCGCTCGAACCGGGGCCGCGGATCGAACGAGCCTGGGCGACGTACGCTCGAGCCGTGGGACGACAGCGAGGGACGGATCGGGAGGTGCCGACGGCGCGGCTGTCGGACGGGCGCATCGCGCGGATCCTGCCGAGCGAGTACGCGGCGGGCTACGAGGTCGACGTGGACGGCACCCCGCAGTCGCACGTCGATCCGGACGATCCCACGCACCTGCACTTCGAGTACGTGGCGCGCATGGGCGCCGTCATCGACCTGCTTCCGGGCGGGCCGCTCACGGCGGTGCACCTGGGCGCCGGCGGCCTGACGATCCCGCGGTACATCGAGGCGACGCGGCCGGGATCGCGGCAGCAGGTGATCGAGCTCGAACCGGCGCTCGTGGATCTCGTGCGGGAATCGCTGCCGCTGCCGCGCGGGGCGGCCATCCGCATCCGGATCGGCGACGCGCGCGAGGGGCTGGCGCGGCTGCCGCAGGGGATGCACGGTTCGGTGGATCTGCTCGTCTCGGACGTGTACTCGGGCGCGCAGACGCCGGCGCACCTGACGACCGTGGAGTTCTACCGCGAGGCCGCGCGGCTGCTCGCGCCGACGGGCGTGCTGCTCGTGAACGCGGCCGACGGCGCGGGACTCGCGTTCGCGCGGCGCCAGGCGGCGACCATCCGCCGGGTGCTGCCCGAGCTCGCCGTGCTCGCCGAGGTGCAGGTGCTCAAGGGCCGCCGGTTCGGGAACCTCGTGATGGCCGCCTCCGCGCGCCCGCTGCCGGTGGAGTGGCTGCCGCGCCTGATGGCCGCCGGCCCCCACCCCGCGAAGGTCGCCCACGGCGAGGAGCTGGACCGCTTCATCGCCGACGCGCGCCCGGCCGTCGACGGCGACGCGACGGACTCCCCCCGCCCGTCCTGGTCCCTCTTCGACCGCTGACGATTTCGCCGAACCCGCCCTCGTTCGCCGAGCCCGCGCCCGATCCGGCGCGGGCACGCGGATCGGGCGCGGGTTCGGCGACGGGAGTGCTTCCGGATTCGCGGCATGCCGCGTGCCCTGCCACGGCGCCGGATCTGCTCCCGCACACTGGGATGACCGAAGCGCGCGAAGGGAGCGAGGCGTTGAGCTACATCCAGGGATACGACCCCGAGACCCTGCGCGAGATCGTCGACATCGCGGCGTGCCGCGAGCGGCTGCGCGAGATCGGGCACCAGCGCAGCCTGCCCGCGCTGCTCGAACGCGTGTGGCTGCTCAAGGTGCTGGGCGAGCTGGACGAGTCGCTCGACCTGTCCGAGCAGTCGGTGCGGGTGGCCCGCATGGCCGGAACGCGCAAGGACCTGCTGCGGGCGCGCATCCTGCACGCCTCCGTGCTGACCGAGCGCGGCGCGCACGCCGCCGCCGAGTTCGAACTGTCGACGTGTGCCGAGGAGGCGGAGGGCCAGGAGTGGCCGGGCATCACGGCGTTCGCGCTGCAGCACCGCGGCCGCACCCGCTTCGACGCGGGCGACTTCGCCGGCGCGCGCTCCGACTTCAAGCGCGTGCTGTTCCTGCGGCAGGATCTCGGCGCGGACGAGACGCAGCTCGAGGTGGCCATGTCGATGGTCGAGGCCGCCGAGCGCCGCCGCGGTCACTCGCTCGCCAGCTGATCCGGCGCGATCCGCCCGGATGTCGGCGGCCCGGCATACGCTGATCTCGTGTCGGAGCTGGATCGCGTGAAGGTGTGGGCGGATGCCCTCATCCGCCTGCATCTGGACGCCTCGTGGACGTTCGCGTTCGACAACGCCAAGCGCCGCGCGGGCCTGTGCGACTACGCGCGCAAGCGGATCTCCGTCTCGCGCTACCTCGCGGCGCGGTACGACGACGACACCAACCACCAGACACTGCTGCACGAGGTCGCGCACGCGCTCGCGGGTCCGGCGGCGGGGCACGGCAGGGAGTGGAAGCGGATCGCGCGGGGCCTGGGCTACGTCGGCGGCACGACGCACGACGGCGAGACCGCGACCGAGCTGGCGCCGTGGGTGGGCGTGTGCCCCGCCGGCCACACGGCGTACCGGCACCGCAAGCCCACGCGCCCGGCCTCGTGCGTGAAGTGCTCGCCGCGCTTC
This sequence comes from Microbacterium sp. FG3, assembly GCF_057809335.1. Taxonomy (NCBI): domain Bacteria; kingdom Bacillati; phylum Actinomycetota; class Actinomycetes; order Micrococcales; family Microbacteriaceae; genus Microbacterium; species Microbacterium sp. FG3. The sequence continues at coordinate 61,120 of NZ_JBMDJT010000001.1, forward strand.
GACCGCCGCTACCTGTTCCGCTGGGAGCACCGCGAGATCACCGCCGCGGCCCGTCGAGCGGCCCTCACGCCCCGCTGACGGCGACCGGTCAGACCGCCCGCAGCTCGCCGTCGGCGTAGCGGAGCACCGTGTCGACGTCGTCGATCCGCGCCGCCGCGAGCACGGCGTCGCGGGCGCCGGCCTCCTCGAGCACGAGGCCGGTGGCGCTCGCCGTGAGCAGGTGCTTCACCGCGCGCCGCAGGCCGCGGAACGACTCGGCCGCCACGGCGACGTCGGGCGCCGAGTGGTCGATCCCGAGCGCCGACAGCGCGTCGGCCACCGCACCGGCGGCCAGCTGATCCTCCACCGTCACGCGCCCGGCGTGCCCCGCCGGCACGAGCGCGACGCTCGTGCGCGCCGCGCGGCGGTTCTGCTCGTCGTACACGGCGCGGGCGGTCGCGGTGGCGTTGCGCAGCCCGGCGAAGAGCACGAGCGGCGCCGGGTCGATCGCGGCGGCCGCCGCCAGCGCCCTGGCACCGTCGTCGCCGGCGAGCGCGAGTCCCTCATCCGGCCCGGTCCCGTCGAACGCCCCGCTCAGCGTGCCGAGCGCGTCGACCACGACGTGCACGTCGGCCGGGGCCAGGCGCCCGATGCCCGCGACGCCCCAGTCGAGCCGAACCTGATACCTGCCCTGATCGAACGCACTCACGCTCTCAGCGTAGGAGGCCGCGACTCTCGGCGCCGAGCCGAGGGAAATGGTCCGAAACACGACCGGATCCGCCGATTCGCCCTCGTCTCGCACGATTCCCCTCATCTCGGAGCGGGGACGGATCGCCAGGGCGGGCGCGGTGGCACACTGGCGGCATGCGGATCCTGCTGAAGCTCGTGCTCGACTGCGACGCCCACGCCGCCTGGCGGGCGCTGCACTCCCCGCGCGCGCTCGGCGAGATGCACGGGCCACTGCTGTCGATCGAGCCGCTCGCGGCGCTGCCGACGCAGTGGCGCCCTGGCACGGACGCGCCGATCCGATACGCCGCCGGGCCCCTCCGACTCGGCACCCACCTCATCACGATCTCCGAGCGCGCGACCGAGGACTCCCGCGGCCCCGTGCGGATCCTGCGCGATTCGGGCATCCCCCTCACCGGACCGCTCGCGGCGCTGGACGTGTGGGATCACCAGATGGCGGTCTCGCCGGCCCCCGGCGATGCGGTGCGCACGCTGTGGCGGGAGCGGCTCGTCATCGGCGGCGCCGTCGCCCCGCTGTACTGGCCGGCGCTGTGGACGCTGTGGCAGTGGCGCGGCGCCCACCTGCGGCGGCTCGCCCCCACGTGGGCGTACGAGCCGCCGGCCTCCGAGGAGTGAGCGACCTCAGTCGGCGGCGAGCGCCTCGACCGGGGCGACGCGCGTGGCCAGGCGGGTGGGACCGACGGAGGCCACGAGCGTGAGCACGGCCGTGGCCGCCACGACGATGGCCATGGGCAGCCACGGCACGGCGGGCGGGACGAGCGTGCCCGCGGGCGCCCCCAGCGATGTGGAGATGGAGCCGAGCAGCGATTGCGCGGCCGCCCACCCGTAGGCGATGCCGAGCGCAAGCCCCAGGGCGAGCGACGCGATCGTGATGTGCGCGGCCTCGAGCAGCACCATGCGGCGCACCTGCGGGTTCGACAGGCCGAGGGCCCGCAGCAGACCCAGCTCCGTGCGGCGCTGCACGACGCCGATCGTCAGCAGGTTCACGAGCCCGACGGCGGCGATCACCGCCGAGACCGCGACGAGGCCCATCATGACCCCGGAGACGATGTCCATCGCGGCGAGGTAGTCGGCGGCCATGTTGCCGCCCGAGTTGGCGACCATGACGGCCTTGGCCGACTCCGTGGCCACGGCGAACATCGTCACGAGCGTGACGCCGACGACCACGCCGATCGCCATCCGGCTCGAGCGCTCCGGGTAGCGCAGCGCGTTCTCGGCCGCGAGCCTGGCCGTGGCCGACGAGCCGAAGGCCCGCCCGACGAGCCGCAGCACGGGCGGCATCACGAGCGTGGCGCCGAGCACGAGACCCGTGAACGAGAGGAGCCCGCCCACGAAGGAGACGAGGATCGCCAGCGGCGTGAGGATCCCGAGCGCTACGCCGACCCCCAGCAGCACGCCGCCGGCGATGAGCAGCACGAGCGCGACGACGTTGCGACCGAGGCCGCCCCTCGCGTGCGCGGACGTGCGCTCGACCGATCCGCCGAGCGCCTGCAGCGGCGTGACGGCGAGCACGCGGCGCGATCCGGCCCACGCGGCGGCCCACGTGGTGAGCGCGACGGCCACCACGGGCAGCGCGAGCCAGGGCTGCACCACGCCGTAGCCGACATCGGGCACGTCGAGCAGCCTCGTGGCGAGCGCCACCCCCGCGGCCGACAGCAGCGTGCCGGCGAACGCGCCGAGCACGGCGCCGATGATCCCGACCACCAGACCCTGGCCCGCCACCTCGGCCCGCTGCGAGCGCGCCGACGCACCGATGAGCCGCATCAGGGCGATCCGGCGCGTGCGACCCGCGACGATCGTCGCGAAGGTGTTGGAGGTGACGACCGCGCCCACGTACATCGCGATGATCATGAAGATCCCCGCGAGCACAGGCAGCATCACGACGAGCGTGCCGCTGTCGGGGAACGTGTCGGTCAGCAGCGCTGCGAGGTAGCCGGTCGTCGAGAGCAGCACCGCCCCGAACGCGGTCGAGAGCCCGGCGACGAGCACGCTCGCCCCCATGCCGCGCTCGGCGAGGAAGGCGAAGGACCGGCGCCGCGCGGGGGCGAGGGCCGCGCCGGCCGCGACGGCACTCACGCGGCCACCCCCGCACCGGCTCCCGCGCCCGCGGGCGTCTCGGCCGACAGCATGTGGGCGGAGATCTGCTCGGGGCTCTGGCGCGGCTTGTCGGCCACGATCCGGCCGTCACCCAGGAAGAGGACGCGGTCGGCATGCGCGGCGGCGATCGGATCGTGCGTCACCATCGCGATCGACTGGCCGTGCTCGCGGCTGGCGGTGGCCAGCAGCGCGAGCACCTCGCGGCTCGTGCGCGAGTCGAGCGCGCCGGTGGGCTCGTCGGCGAAGACGAGGTCGGGCGCCGTGGCGAGCGCGCGGGCGATCGCCACCCGCTGCTGCTGCCCGCCGCTGAGCTCGTGGGGCCGGTGGGCGAGCCGCGGCCCGAGCCCGAGCGATTCGATGAGCCCGTCGATCCGCGCCTGCTCCGCCCCCGTCGGCCGGCGGCCGTCGAGGTCGAACGGCAGCAGGATGTTGCCGCGCACGTCGAGGGTGGGCACGAGGTTGAACGACTGGAAGACGAAGCCCACGCGGCGCCGGCGCAGGATCGTCAGCTCGGCATCGCGCATGCCGGTGATCTCGGTGTCGCCGATCCAGGCGCGGCCGCCCGTGGGGGCGTCGAGGCCCGCCATGATGTGCATGAGCGTCGACTTGCCCGATCCGCTCGGGCCCATGATGGCCGTGAACTGGCCTCGGCGGATGCCGACGCTCACGTCGTCGAGCGCGCGCACGGCGCCGTCGCCCGATCCGAACGTCTTGGACAGGTGCGTCACCCGGGCCGCGAGGCCCAGCTCGCTGGTGCTGATCTCCATGCCCTCGACGCTACGGACGACGCCCCCTCGCGGTCATCGCCCGCCAGGCTCATCCGCGTACATCGCAGGGATGATCCGCGAACCCGCGCTCGTTCGCCGAACCCGCCCCGGATCGGGCGCGGGCTCGCGGATCGAGCGCGGGTTCGCGGGCAGGAGGGGGGAGTCAGACGAGGCCGTGCTCGAACGCGAACACCACCAGCTGCACGCGGTCGCGCAGGCCGAGCTTGGTGAGGATGCGGCTGACGTGCGTCTTCACGGTCGACTCGCTGAGGTACTCGCGCGCCGCGATCTCGCCGTTGCTGAGGCCGCGAGCGGCGAGCGCGAAGATCTCCTTCTCGCGGTCGGTGAGCTCCTCGTACGCGGGCGGGACGGGGCGGGCGGGCTCGGCGAAGTGCGCGAACAGCGCGCGCGTCGCCGAGGCCGCGATCACCTCCGATCCGGCGTGCACCGAGCGGATCGCCGCGAGCAGGAACTCGGGATCGGCGTCCTTCAGCAGGAAGCCGCTGGCGCCCTGCCGGATCGCGCGCGCGGCGGCCTCGTCGAGGTCGAACGTGGTGAGCATCACGATCCGCGGTGCCTGCGGATCCTGCAGCAGCTCGGCCGTGGCGGCCAGCCCGTCCATCACGGGCATCCGGATGTCCATGAGCACGACGTCCGGGCGGGTGCGGCGCACCACCTCGACGCCCTCGCGACCATCGCCGGCCTCGCCGACGACCTCCAGGTCGGGCTGCGAGGTGAGCAGCATGCGCACGCCGGCGCGGAACAGCGCCTGGTCGTCGACGAGGACGACACGGATGGGGCGGTCCTGCCCTGCGCCGGTGTGCTCCGTCACCGCGGCTCCCTCGCTCATGCGCCTCCCCCGATCGGCAGCTCGCCCGCCACCACGAACGTACTGCCCTGCGCACCCGCGTCCGCGCGCCCACCCACCAGCTGCGCGCGCTCGCGGATGCCGATGAGCCCGTGCCCGGGCGTGCCGTCGCCCCGCTCCGATCCGCCCTCCGGGATGCCGTTCGTCACCCGGAAGGCGACACGATCCGGCCACCACGACAGGCGCACGTCCACGCCCGCGCGGTCGCCGTGCCGCAGCGCGTTCGTGAGCGCCTCCTGCAGGATGCGGTACACGGCCAGCTGCACCGAGGCGGGGATGTCGGTGGGCGGCGCCGGGTCGATGTCGACGTCGATCTCGATGCCGGCGGCCCTCACCTGCGCGAACAGCTGCTCGAGGTCGGCGAGCGTGGGTTGCGGCCCCTCGGCCTCGCGGTGGCGCAGCTGCGTGAGCAGCATGCGCACGTCCGAAAGCGCGGCCCGCGCGGTCTGGCTGATGGTGCGCAGCGCCTCGGTCGCGGCCGCCGGATCGGCCGCGGCGGCGTAGCGCGCGCCGTCGGCCTGGGCCACGACCACGGCGAGCGAGTGCGCCACGACGTCGTGCATGTCGCGCGCGATGCGGCCGCGCTCCTGCTCGGACGCCGCCTCGAGCTCGGCGCGTCGCTGCGCCTCGCGGTTCTCCCGCGCCCGGATGCTCGCGCGCACGAGCGCGCCCGCCGTCCACGACAGCAGCAGCGAGAACAGCGCGGCCGACAGGACCGAGGCGCTCACGACCGCGGCGGCCATGGGGCTCACGAACGTGTCGGGGCCGCCGAACATCCCCGGCATGAGCAGCAGATAGCCGGTGATCGTGAGTGCGCCGCCGATCGCCGACGCGAATCCCGTCCACATCACGGCCCGCGATCCGTAGGCCGCCGTCACGTACAGCACACCGAAGATCGCGAGGTTGCTGGGCAGGGGCGTGAGCGCCGACGCCATCTGCACGATCGCGCCGACCCAGGCGATCGCGAGCGCCAGCCCGGGGGACAGCCGCCGCACCGCCAGGGCGCCCGCCATGAACACGCCCGTGATCACCGCGAGGATCCACGACTGCTCCGGCGCGAGGGTGACGAGCCCGAACAGCAGGAAGAACCCGACGGCCAGCACCACGTCGACCACGATCTGGGCGGTGGAGAGGGGGCGGAAGAGCTGACGGATCACGACGGTCCACGCTATGCCAGCCGGGTCGGCCGCACATCATCCGCAGGATGTATCCCGCGGAGTGCGCGGCGCGGTCATCCGGTGCGGTCATCCGGCGCGGTCATCCGGTGATCGCCCGCGGATCTACGCTGGAGCGGTGACCCCGCTGCATGACACCTCCATCCGCTCGTTCGCCTCCGACAATTACTCCGGGGTCCACCCCGAGGTGCTCGCGGCCATCGCCGCGGCGAACGACGGGCACCAGGTGGCGTACGGCGACGACGCCTACACGGCGCGGCTGCAGGAGGTGCTCGTGGGGCACTTCGGCGAGGGGGTCGAGGGCTTCCCCGTGTTCAACGGCACGGGCGCGAACGTCGTGGGCCTGCAGGCGATGCTGCCGCGCTGGGGCGCGGTCGTCGCGCCCGCCTCGGCGCACATCAACACCGACGAGGGCGGCGCGCCCGAGCGCGTGGGCGGCATCAAGATCCTGAGCGTGCCGACCGACGACGGCAAGCTCACGCCCGAGCTGCTCGACCGAGAGGCGTGGGGCTGGGGCGACGAGCACCGCGCGCAGCCCCTCGTCGTCTCGATCACGCAGTCGACGGAGTTCGGCACGCTCTACACGCCCGACGAGGTACGCGCCCTCGCCGAGCACGCGCACGCGCTCGGCATGCGCGTGCACATGGATGGATCGCGGGTCAGCAACGCGGCGGCCGCGCTGGGCGTGCCGCTGCGCGCCTTCACGACCGACGCGGGCGTGGACGTGCTGAGCCTGGGCGGCACGAAGAACGGCGCGCTCGGCGCCGAGGCCGTCGTCGTCATCGACCCGAGCGCCGCGGAGGGTGTGACGTTCGTGCGCAAGTTCGACATGCAGCTCGCGTCGAAGATGCGCTTCCTCTCGGCCCAGCTCATCGCGCTCTACGAGGGCGACCTCTACCTGCGCAACGCGCGCCACGCCAACGCGATGGCCGCGCGCCTGAGCGGGCTCGTCGAGGCGGGCATCGCCGACGGCTCGATCCGCGGCACCCGCCTGACGCAGCCCACCGTCGTCAACGGGGTCTTCGTGGCGCTGCCCGAGGGCGCGGCCGACCGGCTGCGGCAGCACTTCCGCTTCTACGACTGGGACGCCACGAAGAACGAGGTGCGCTGGATGTGCAGCTTCGACACCCAGGAGTCCGACGTCGACGCGCTCGTCGCGGCCCTGAAGTCGGAGACCGCCGCGCTCTGACCCGCTCTCTCCCGCGAGACAGCAAGTACGCGCCGAGACAGCGGCGTCTGCACGCTGTGGAGTCTCACGCTGTCTCGGCGCGCAGAAGCTGTCTCGCGAAATGGAGGGACGGTCAGCGCAGGGCGCCGACGCTCGCGAGCGCCATGCGCACGAGGGCGCCGCGGCCGCCCTCCATCTCGGCGGCCACCGCCTCGGACGCCGCCTCCTCGGGCGAGAGCCACGTCACCTCGAGCGCGTCCTGCCGCGGCTCGCACGTGCCCGTCACGGGCACGACGAAGGCGAGCGAGACAGCGTGCTGGCGGTCATCGTGGAACTGGCTGACGCCGGGCATCGGGAAGTACTCCGCCACCGTGAACGGCACGGGCGACGGGGGCAGCAGCGGGAAGGCCATGGGCCCGAGGTCGTTCTCGAGGTGGCGGAAGAGGGCGTCGCGCACCGACTCGCCGTAGCGCACGCGCCCCGACACGATCGTGCGCAGGATCTCGCCCACCGGCGACGCGCGCAGCAGGATGCCGACCTGCGTCACCTGCCCCGTGCCGTCCGTGCGCACGGGCACGCCCTCGACGTACAGGATCGGCAGGCGGCGGCGGATCTCGGCGAGCTCGATGTCGCTGAGCCACGCGGGGTTCTTCGCGGGGCCTGGCATGCCCGGCAGCCGGATCGCGCCCGTGTCGAGGTTGATCGGCCCCGAGGGCGTCGGGTCCTCGGGCAGGTCGTCGGGATCGGGGGTGCGTACCGGCATGTGTCCTGTATACCCGCCCGATCCGCTCGGCGCGCTCCCCGCGGCCGGGTGTGGAGGGATCCGATCGATCCGGCGCGCGGCAAGATGGACGCATGCCGCTGATCCCCGCCCTCGACGACGCGGCCGTGCTGTGGCGCGGCGACCGCGACGGCCGGCCGCTGCTCGTGCTGCTGCACGGCTACGGCTCGGACGAGCGCGACCTTTTCGCGCTCGCGCGCCAGCTGCCCGACGCCTTCGTCGTCGCCTCGGTCCGCGCGCCGATGGAGCCGCCGTGGCCCACGCCCGGCCACGCCTGGTACGCGCTGGAGGGCGAGGGGGCGCGGGATCCCGAGGCCGTGACGCAGGCGGCCGCGCGCTTCCTCGAGTGGCTCGACGGCACCGGCCACGACGGACCCGTCGGGCTGCTGGGCTTCTCGCAGGGCGGGGCCGTGGCGCTGCAGGCCCTGCGCCTCACGCCCGCGCGCTTCGCCTTCGCCGTGAACCTCTCCGGCTACGTCGCCCCGGGCGCCCTCGCGGGCGACGCGACCCTCGCCGAGGCCCGGCCGCCCGTGTTCTGGGGCCGCGGCACCGCCGACACGGTCATCCCCGAGGCGCTCGTCGTGCACACCACCGATTGGCTGCCCGCCCACACCGACCTCGTGGGCCGGATCTACCCCGGCCTCGCCCACGCCGTGGCCGAGCAGGAGCTGGGCGACGTGCGCGTCTTCCTCGAGAAGCAGCTGCGGTCGCTCGCCGATCAGGACTGATCCGGGCTCTCTGGTCCGTCCTCGTCCGCGGGGGTGCCGGGCGCGGGGTCGTCGGCCTCGGGGGCCGATCCCTCGCCCGGCTCCGGATCGGAGTCGGGTCTCGCCGCATCCGGGCCGTCGGACTCGTCGTCGGGCCGCGTGCCGGACGCGAACGCCATCGAGACGCCGAACGCGATGCCGATCGAGACGCCGATCGCGAAGTTCTCCAGTGCCAGTCCCAGCGCGAACCCGATCCCGATGCCGAGGGCCACGCCCACGCCCCAGTTGGGCTGGAGCCCGCCACGCTCGTCGCTCATGCACGCCACGGTACGCGCCGCCCGCGACCGGCACCTCCCCCGCGCGACGGATCCGGGTGACGGGCCGGATGTCGGAGATCGGCGGCAGGATGGAGGCATGGCGGACGTGCTCGAGCGGTTCGGGGAGGCGACGCGGGACTGGTTCCGCGGCGCGTTCCCCGCGCCCACCGACGCGCAGCGCGGGGCGTGGGAGGCGATCTCCGGCGGCCGCCATGCCCTCGTCGTCGCACCGACCGGGTCGGGCAAGACGCTCTCGGCGTTCCTGTGGGCGATCGATCGCGTCTTCCGCGAGCCGGCGCCCGAGCGGCGCTCGTCGCGGATCCTGTACGTCTCGCCCCTGAAGGCCCTCGGCGTCGACGTGGAGCGCAACCTGCGCTCGCCCCTCGTCGGCATCTCGCAGGCCGCGCGCCGTCTCGGCATCCCGACGCCCGAGGTGTCGGTGGGCGTGCGCTCGGGCGACACCCCCTCGTCCGAGCGGCAGAAGCTCGTGCGCAACCCGCCCGACATCCTCATCACGACGCCCGAGTCGCTGTACCTCATGCTCACGAGCCAGGCACGCGAGACGCTGCGCGGGGTGCACACCGTCATCGTCGACGAGGTGCACGCCGTGGCGGCGACCAAGCGCGGGGCGCACCTGGCGGTCTCGCTCGAGCGGCTCGACGAGCTGCTCGACGCGCCGGCGCAGCGGATCGGACTGTCGGCCACCGTGCGCCCGATCGACGAGGTCGCGCGGTTCCTGGGCGGATCCGCACCCGTCGACATCGTCGCGCCGCGCGCGTCGAAGACCTTCGACCTGCGGGTGACCGTGCCGGTCGACGACATGCAGAACCCGCCGCCCGCCGCCGGCGCCGCGCCCGCGCCCGAGGACGGCGAGGAGGAGTGGTTCCGGCCGCCCGAGTCGACCGAGATGACCGGATCGATCTGGCCGCATGTGGAGGAGGCGATCGTCGACCGCATCCTGCAGCACCGCTCGACGATCGTGTTCGCCAACTCCCGCCGGCTCGCCGAGCGCCTCACGGCGCGGCTGAACGAGATCTACGCCGAGCGGGTGGGGATCGAGGTGCCCGCGCCCACCGTGCCGGCCGCGATGATGGCGCAGGCGGGCGCGACGGCGGGCGTCGCGGCGATCCTGGCGAAGGCGCACCACGGCTCGGTGTCGAAGGAGCAGCGCGCGCAGGTCGAGGAGGAGCTCAAGTCGGGCGCGCTGCGCTGCGTCGTGGCGACGAGCAGCCTCGAGCTCGGCATCGACATGGGCGCGGTCGACCTCGTCATCCAGGTGGAGGCCCCGCCGAGCGCGGCCAGCGGCCTGCAGCGCGTGGGTCGCGCGGGCCACCAGGTCGGCGAGATCAGCCGCGCCGCGCTGTTCCCCAAGCACCGCGCCGACGTGCTGCACACCGCGATCGTCACCGAGCGGATGCTGTCGGGCCGGATCGAGGCGATCTCGATCCCGCAGAACCCGCTCGACATCCTCGCCCAGCAGACGGTGGCGGCCACGGCGCTCGGCCCCGTGGAGGTCGAGGCGTGGTTCGAGACCGTGCGCCGCTCGGCGCCGTTCCGCACGCTGCCGCGCGGCGCCTTCGAGGCGACCCTCGACCTGCTGGCCGGCCGCTACCCGTCCGACGAGTTCGCCGAGCTGCGACCCCGGCTCGTGTGGGACCGCGACGCCGGCACGATCGAGGGGCGCCCGGGATCGCAGCGCCTCGCGGTGACGAGCGGCGGCACGATCCCCGACCGCGGCCTGTTCGGCGTGTTCGTCGCAGGCGAGTCGACGGGCGCGCGCGTCGGCGAGCTCGACGAGGAGATGGTCTACGAGTCGCGGGTGAACGACGTCTTCACGCTCGGCACCACGAGCTGGCGGATCGTCGAGATCACGCACGACCGCGTCAACGTCGTGCCGGCGTTCGGGCAACCGGGCAAGGTGCCGTTCTGGCACGGCGACGGGCTGGGACGCCCGGCCGAGCTGGGCGAGGCGCTCGGCGCCATGTCGCGCGAGCTGGCGGCGTCGCCGCGCGAGAAGGCGGTCGACCGCCTGCGCGAAGCCGGCCTCGACGAGCGGGCGATCGAGAACCTGCTCGCCTACCTCGAGGAGCAGAAGGAGGCCACCGGATCGATCCCCACCGATCGCCTGCTCACGGTGGAGCGCGGCCGCGACGAGGTGGGCGACTGGCGGATCATCCTGCATTCCCCGTACGGCATGCACGTGCACGCGCCGTGGGCGCTCGCGGTCAACGCGCGCATCCGCGAACGCCTGGGCGTGGACGGATCGGCGGTCGCGAGCGACGACGGCATCATCGCGCGCATCCCCGACGCCGAGTCGGATCCGCCGGGGGCCGAGCTGTTCGTCTTCGAGCCCGAGGAGCTGGAGCAGATCGTCACCGACGAGGTGGGCGGCTCGGCGCTGTTCGCCGCGCGCTTCCGCGAGTGCGCGGCCCGCGCGCTGCTCATGCCCCGCATGAACCCGGGCCGCCGCACGCCCCTGTGGCAGCAGCGCCAGCGCTCGGCCCAGCTGCTCGAGGTCGCGCGCCGGCACCCGACCTTCCCGATCATCCTCGAGACGCTGCGCGAGGTGCTGCAGGACGTCTACGACCTGCCCGCGCTGACGCGGCTCGCACGCGGCATCCAGGAGCGGCGGATCCGGATCGTCGAGACCGAGACCGCGCAGCCGTCGCCCTACGCGCGCGACCTGCTGTTCGGCTACGTCGGCGCGTTCATGTACGAGGGCGACTCGCCGCTGGCCGAGCGCCGCGCGGCCGCGCTGTTCGTCGATCCTTCGCTGCTGAGCGAGCTGCTGGGCCGCGTGGAGATGCGCGAGCTGCTCGATCCCGACGTGATCGCGCAGTACGAGGCCGAGCAGCAGCGCCTCGCGCCCGACCGCCGCGCGCGCGGCGCGGAGGGCGTGGCCGATCTGCTGCGCGTGCTCGGCCCCCTTTCGGTCGAGGAGGTCGCCGCGCGGCTCGAGCCGGAGGGGGCACCCGCAGGCCTCGACTCCGGCGCTGACGCGCCTGCGCTCGACCCGTCTCCGCTCCGCGGCTCCGCCGCTCCGGTCGACGACCCCGACATGGGTCGTCGAGCGAGCGAAGCGAGCCGAGACGGGTTGAGCGAGGAGCGAAGCGACGAGTCGAAACCAGGGCCGCACGTCGCCCGCGCCGCCACCCATCTCGCCGCGCTCGTCGACGCGCGCCGGGCGATCCCCGTGACCATCGCCGGGGTGCCGCGCTTCGCGGCGATCGAGGACGCCGGCCGGCTGCGCGATGCGCTCGGGGCCGCGCTGCCCGTCGGCGTGCCGGTGGCGTTCCTCGAGCCCGTGGCCGATCCGCTCGGCGACCTCGTCTCGCGCTACGCCCGCACGCACGGTCCGTTCACCACGGAGGCGGTGGCGGCGCGGCTCGGCATCGGCACCGCGGTGGCCCGCCACACGCTGCAGCGCCTGGAGCAGCAGGGCCGCCTGTCGAGCGGCTTCTTCCTGCCCGAGGGCCGCGGCGCGCTCGACGAGAGCGAGTGGTGCGACGCCGAGGCGCTGCGCCGCATCCGGATGCGCTCCCTCGCCGCGCTGCGCGGCAGCGTGGAGCCCGTCTCGCCCGAGGCGTACGCGCGGTTCCTGCCCGACTGGCAGCACCTCACGCGGCCCCTCGAGGGCATCGACGGCGTGCTCGCGGCGGTCGAGCAGCTGGCGGGGGTGCCGATCCCCGCCAGCGCGTGGGAGTCACTCGTGCTGCCCTCGCGCGTGCGCGACTACGCACCCGCGATGCTCGACGAGCTCACCGCGACGGGCGAGGTGGTGTGGTCGGGGCACGGCGCCCTGCCGGGGCGCGACGGCTGGATCGCGCTGCACCCCGCCGATGCCGCGCCGGTCACGCTGCCCGAGCCCGAGGGCGAGGTCGACCCCGACTCGCTGGAGGGGCGGATCCTCGGCATCCTCTCGTTCGGCGGGGCGTACTTCGCGCCGCAGCTGGCCGAGATGGCCCGCGCCCGCATGCCCGACGCCGATGCGGCCGCCGTATCGAAGACGGCGGTGGTCGACGCGCTGTGGGGCCTCGTGTGGGCCGGGCGCGTCACGAACGACACGTTCTCGCCGATCCGCACGCTGCTGGGCGGCGGCTCGCAGGCGCACCGGGCCCAGCGCCGCGCCCCGCGCAGCCGGATGTACCGCGGCGCGGCCGCGCGCCCGCAGGCCCCGCGCCCCCTCGTGGGCGGGCGGTGGTCGGTGCTGCCCGCGCCCGAGGCGGACGCGACCGTGCGGGCCGCCGCGACCGCGTCGATCCTGCTCGACCGGCACGGCGTCGTCACGCGCGGCGCCGTGCAGAACGAGGGCGTGCCCGGCGGGTTCGCGCAGGCCTACCGCACGCTCGCGGGGCTGGAGCAGGCCGGCCACTGCCGCCGCGGCTACCTCATCGAACGGCTCGGCGCGGCGCAGTTCGCCACGTCGCCCACGATCGACCGCCTGCGCACGTTCGCGGGCCTGCCCGATCCGGCGCCGCTGCGGGCCGTCACGCTCGCCGCGACCGATCCCGCCAACCCGTATGGTGCCGCCCTGCCGTGGCCGGCGCTCGAGGGCGTGCGGCACCGGCCGGGCCGCAAGGCGGGCGGCCTCGTCGTGCTGCTCGACGGCGCGCTCGTGCTGTACCTCGAGCGCGGCGGACGCACCGCGCTGGTCTTCGACGAGGACGAGGAGCGCGTCGCGGCGGCGTGCGCCGACCTCGCGGGCACGGCCCGCGCCCGGCGGCTCGAGACGCTCACGGTCGAGCAGGCCAACGGCGAGTTCGTCTACACGGCGCCGCTGGGGCGGGCGCTGCGCGCCGCCGGCTTCGTCGAGTCGCCGCGCGGCCTCACCCTGCGGCGGGCCCGGCCATGACGCGCGGGCCGGATCGTGCCTGAGGGCGACACCGTGCACCGCGCGGCGCGGCGGATGCACGCCGCGCTCGCGGGCCGGGAGGTGACGCGATTCGACATCCGCGTGCCCGCGTCCGCCACCGCCGACCTGCGCGGCAGCACCGTGCACGAGGTCTTCGCGCGCGGCAAGCACCTGCTGCACCGGATCGGCGACGCCACGCTGCACTCGCACCTCAAGATGGAGGGCGAGTGGTGGGTGCTGCGCGAGGGCGAGCGCTGGCCGCGCCCCGCGTTCCGGGCGCGCGCGGTCGTCGCGGTGCGCGGCGCCGAGGCGGTCGGCTTCGACCTGGCGATGGTCGAGGTGCTGCCCACCCGCGATGAGCACCGCGTCGTGGGGCACCTCGGTCCCGATCCGCTCCGCCCGGACTGGGATCTCGCCCTCGCCGCGGCGAACGTGGCCACCGATCCTCGCCCGATCCACGTGGCGATGCAGGATCAGCGCCACGTCGCCGGGTTCGGCAACGAGTACGCGAGCGAGCTGCTGTTCCTGCGCGGCGTGCACCCCGAGACGCCCGCGACGGCTGTCGACGCCGTCGCCCTGCTCGAGCTCGGCGCCCGCACCATCCGGCGCAACGTCGACCTGCCGGTGCGCATCTTCACCGGCGTCGCGCGGCGCGGGCAGGAGCGCTGGGTGTACGGCCGCGAGCACCGCCCGTGCCGCCGGTGCGGCACGCCGATCCGGCGCGGCGCCCTCGGCGCGACCCCCGCGAGCGAGCGCGTCGTGTACTGGTGCCCGGTGTGCCAGCCGGCGGCCTGATCCGGTTCAGTGCCCGATGTAGCGGCCGGGGCGGTGATTCAGCGCGAGCACGAGGTTGAGCACGACGGCGCCGGCGGCCGAGAGCAGCACCATGCGCCAGTCCACCGCGAAGAACGCCGCGACGACGATGAGCACGTCGACGATCATCTGCGTCCACCCCGCACGGAAGCCGGTGCGGTCCTGCACGAGGATCGCGACGATGTTCACCCCTCCCACGCTCGCACCGTGGCGGAACAGGATGAGCAGCCCGACGCCGACGAGCAGATTGCCGCCCAGCACGGCGTACACCGGCTGCAGCCCCGAGACCGGGACCCAGGCCACGTTCACCGCCGACAGCGCGGCCACGCCGCCCACGCAGATCGCGGTGAGCACCGTGAAGCGCACGCCCTTCTTCCACAGCGCGAGCGCGACGAAGGGGGCGTTCACGAGGGTGAAGATGAGCCAGAACGGCACGTCCGAGAGCTGATCGATGAGCAGCGCGAGCCCCGCCGTGCCGCCCGTGACGGCGCCCACCGCCTTCAGCAGGTGCAGCCCGAAGGCCACGACGAACGTGCCCGTGACGATGCCGAGCACGTCCTCCGCGAGCGTGTGGCGCGTCTGCTCCCACTCGAAGACGACCTGCTTCTGCTCGGGAGTGGATGATCCGGTCACCCGTCAACGATAGAAGGCCCGCGACCCGACCGCGATCCGGCCGCGTCAGGGGAACCGGAGCACAGCGCACGTGGAGCAAGCTCCCCGCTCGGGAATAGCCCGGGGAGGCATGGTGTTGGTGGGGAATGGCGGCCACAACCGCTGGCCGCGGAGGGACATCGTGGGCAAGAACTACGTCGACATCGAGAACGAGCGCGGCGAGACGCTGCGCTACCGCAAGCACGTGAACGGCCGAGGACTCGTCGCGCACGGCGCCAAGGTGCACCCCGAGGCGCGCGTCGAGTCGGGCGCCTACATCGAGCCGGGCGCGCGGATCGCCGCGGGCGCGCGCGTCGCGCGGGGCGCGTGGATCGAGCCGGGCGCGCAGGTCGGCCCCGGCGCCATCATCGACGCCAACGCGCAGATCGGCCCGAACGCCGTGATCGGCTCGCACGCCCACATCGGCGTGCGCTCGCACATCGGCGCCGAGGCGCTCATCCCCGACGGCGCGATCATCCGCGACGACGAGTCCATCGCCGACGGCGCGCGGGTCAAGACCGACCGCCGCGGCTTCCTGCTCGCGGCCTGACGCGCGTCAGGACCGACGGCGGTCAGGAATCGATCGCTCCTGACGCGCGTCAGGAATCGACCGGGGCGAGGCCGACGAACTTCATGCGGTCCTCGCCGTAGAAGCAGGACTGCAGCGCGAGTTCGCCGCCGAGGCCGACGAGGTCGGCCGTGCTCGACCAGATCTTGGACGTGTATCGGATGTCGACGACCTCGTAGACCTGGTCGCGGCCCTCGATCCGAATGCGCTGCCCTTGCTCCCAGCCGAGCAGCACGTCGCCGCCGCAGTTGTTGTGCGCGGCCGCCGTCTCTGGCACACCCTCGCGCTCGTACGAGCTCATGACGGTGAACGTGCCATCGCAGAGGTCGAGCTCGTGCCGGCCGCCGACGACCCCGATTCGCACCGTCGGCAGTTCCTCGAAGACCTCTTCCTTGACCTCGTCGACGGTGCTCGTGACCTTGGTCTTGAGCGCGCCGTACACCCGCGCGCTCTCTTCTGGCATGACGGCGTACGTGCCGATCATCACCGCTCCCGCGGCGATGAGCACGATGCCGAACACCGTGAGCAGCTTTGCGCCCCGCCGCTTCTTCTCACCGTGAGTCGCCATGGCACCTCTTCCTCGCACCGCGAGGATACCAAGCCCCCGTGACATCCGGACCCGCCGAGCGAGATCCCACGGTCCGCTCGGACCGGTCGAGGCCGCGGCTCGTCGGCCGGTGACGCGGTCGTTCAGCGCGACGAGCGCGCGGTGCGCCCGCGGGTGATGCCCACGAACGTCTGGACGTCGTCGGAATCGCGGTCCCGCCGCCACGCCAGCGCCACCGTGCTCTCGGGGCCGCCTACGAGCGCGCGGTGGTCCACGTCGCGGCGGTGGTGCAGGCGCGCCAGCGAGAGCGGGACGACCACCACCCCCACCCCCGTCGCGGCGATCGCGATGGCGTCCTCCGTCGTCTCCGGAGCGTCGAAGCGCGGCGCCACGATGGGCAGGGCGAGCGGGCCGAGCACATCGTCGGCGGGCGTCACGAGCACCTCGCCCTCCAGATCGTCCGGGTGCAGCTCGTCGGCGGCCAGGAGCGAGGAGTCCCGCCCGGCGACCACCACGGGCGTCTCGTCGTAGAGCCGGATCGCGTGCACGGCGTCCGCATCCCCGGCCAGCGGCAGGCGCACGAGCGCGGCGTCGACGTGCCCGTCGTCCAGCGCCGCGCGCTGGTCCGCGACGGCGATCGGCACGAGCTCGAGCGCGA
This sequence comes from Microbacterium sp. FG3, assembly GCF_057809335.1. NCBI lineage: Bacteria > Bacillati > Actinomycetota > Actinomycetes > Micrococcales > Microbacteriaceae > Microbacterium > Microbacterium sp. FG3. The sequence continues at coordinate 77,815 of NZ_JBMDJT010000001.1, forward strand.
CGTGCGGCATGCGCTCCCGCCACCGCTCGATCCACTTGCCCGGCATGGCGCCGGGGATGACGCCGAGCCGGAAGACCCGGGGCTCGGGCGCCGCCGGGGTGTCCGCCGCCTGCCGGCGGGGGGCCGGGCTCGGGGCGCGGGGCGCACGCGTGGGCTGGGGCCGTCCCCCGCGGGGCGCCCTGGCGCCGCCGCGGCGACCGCCTCCCGCGCTGCCCTTGGCCATACGGCAAGGCTACCCGCGCCCCGTCCGGCACCCGCCGGGCGGCACGGCTGCGGTCCGGAGGAGAACGGCGCCAGCGGAGGACCGGATCGGCCCATCGCTCCTCCGGTGCGACCGTTCTCCTCCGCGGGGCCGCGCGCCCGCCGCTACGCCTCGGCGCCCGGCGCGCCGTCGCGCCCGGCACGCAGCATCACGACGCGCATCGCGACGCAGACCGCCGTGAGCAGCGCGGCCGCGGCGAGCGCCGCCACGGCGACGGGAACGCTGCGCGGCTCGCCGGTGAGCCGCTCGACGGCGATCCACACCGTGCCCCACGCGATGGCGAGCGGCATCGCGACCGCCCAGCTGTTGCGCGCCGAGACGGCGATGCCCGCGGCGCACACGGCCACGAGCGCCAGCACGCCGCCGCCGTCGCCCGCCCAGCCGCCCAGGTTCAGCGCCGCGATCCACGCCGCCGCGTTCGCGACACCGGCCGCCAGCGCCCAGCCCAGATGCGCGCCCGCGAGCCCGTCGAGCAGCAGACCGCCGAGCAGGCTCTGGCGCCGCCGCGTCGTCGCCGCGCCGCGGAATGCCCGATACGCGGTCCCGACGAGCAGTGCCATCACGACCACGGTGGTCCACAGCGGCAGCAGCTGCGCGGCGAGGATCCACAGCCCCTCCAGCGCGGCGACGGCCGCGAGCCACCACCCCGCTGCGCGGTGCCGCGGATCGTGCCGCTGGGCGGGCAGTGCCTGCCAGACGGCGTACGCGACCAGCCCGGCGTAGAGGGGCGTCCAGATCATGAACGCGGGCGTCGCGGGCGCGAGCAGCGATCCGGCCGGTCCGAGCGCGCCGCCCTGCGTCTCGGCGACCGACCGTCCGCCCGCCGCCCCGGAGCCGAGGAAGCCCGCGGCGATCGCGGCGACGACGCAGATCGCGACGACGACCTGCCGCAGGCCGTCGCGGTGGCGGCTCTCCCCTGCCGGGGACGGCACGGACCGCTCGTGCGGATCGCTCACGTCGGCTCGCCTCGCCTTCTCGAGAGGATGCATGCCTCCACTCTCCGCACCGCCGACATCCGCCGACAGGGGCTTGTCCCGGCCCGCCGGATGTGCGTGCGTGCGGTCACTCTCCCCGCAGCATGGCGACGCGCTCCCGGAGGTATGCGTCCAGCGGCATGAGCGCCCCGCCCGCGGTCCAGCGCACCACGAGGGCGCCGTCTCGCCACGAGAGCGGGCCGGACGCCTCTCCCGCCGCCACCGCCGCCAGGTCGATCCGCGCGTGGTCGACGTTGACCGTCGTCCCCTCCGCGAAGCCCCCGCGCACGCACATCGCGGCCGCCTCGGCGCGCCGCCGCGCCGCCTCCGCGGTGAAGCCGCGCCGTCGCTCCTCGCTCGCGCGCAGCACCTGGCCGACCTCGTGCACGGCGTCGTCGCCGATCAGCAGCACGCCCACGCGCCAGGCCTCGCCATCGGGCACGATCCGGGGCCGGGCGCCCAGCGCCCGCCGCAGCCCGCCGGGCAGCTTCAGGCGGCCGAGGGCCTCCCGCGGCACGGGCGCGAGCCGTCGCCGCGCCTCGTCGAAGAGCTCGGCCGGGTCCACCCGACCAGGCTACGGTGCGAGGGCCCGCTCGATCAGCGCGATGGCGGCCCGTCCGGCGTCGGGCCGCCCCTCGGGCGCGAACGCCGTGTGGAACGCCGCCATGCTCACGGCCGTGGCGACGTCCTCGACCGTGACAGACGGGTCCACCCGACCCGCCTCGCGCTCCCGCCCGAGGATCCCGGCGATGATCCGCTCCAGCCGCTGCGCGAGGGCGGCGACGGCGGGATCGGTCGACGGCGCGAGCGCCTCGAGCAGCGACGCCGACATGCGCGCCTGGGCCACGACGAGCTCGAGCAGCCCGCGCAGGTCGTGCGCCTGCGCCTCGACGGCCGCGAGGTTCTCGTCGAACACCGCGACCGCCAGCGCCGTCTTGTCGGGGAAGTGGCGGTACAGCGAGGCCTGGCCGACGCCCGCCCGCTTGGCGATCTGACTGAACGGCACCCCGAAGCCCTGCTCGGCGAACAGCTCCCGCCCGGCCGCGATGAGGGCGCGTCGGTTCGCGGGACCGGCGGCGGGTCCGCGGTTGCTCTTGGAGGGCTCGATCCACGAGATCGACCCCGCGCTGTGGGAGAAGGTCTTCGCCGTCAACGTGACGGGCTCGTTCAAGCTCATGAAGGCGGTGCTGCCCGGCATGCTCGAGCGCGGCGCCGGATCGATCGTGAACGTCGCGAGCGAGGCCGGCCTGCGCGGCTCGGCCGCCGGCACGGCGTACACCGCGTCGAAGCACGCGGTCGTCGGCATGACGAAGAGCTCGGCGTACCTCTACGCGCTCACAGGCGTGCGGATCAACGCGGTGGCGCCCGGCGCCGTGGCGACGAACATCGAGGGCACGTTCGCCAGCGAGTTCGCCGCGCCCCGCATCCAGCGCGGCATGGCGGCGATCCCCTCGATCGCCCACGCCTCGCAGCTGGCCGCGTCGATCACGTTCCTGCTGACCGACGACGCCACCAACCTCAACGGCGTCATCCTGCCCTCGGACGGCGGCTGGTCCGCGGCCTGATCGCCGCACACCCGCGAGAATCCAGACCCGCGCAGAGAATCCCGTCACCCGCGGATTCTCGGCGCGGCGATGGATTCTCGCCGATCTCCCGCCTGTGAGGCCGGCGGCTAGAGCTCGTCCTCGTCGCGGTCGTCCTCGGTGCCGCCGTCGGGGTACGACGCCACCTCGGGGCGGCGCACGAGGAAGACGATCGAGGCAGCGAGGCCGCCCCAGACCAGCACCGCGGCGATGACGAAGGACGCGATGGCGATGCCGCTCATCGGGCGCCTCCCTTCAGGTTCAGCTGCGCATCCGTCGGCCAGGCCTCGAACCGGTCGGGATCATGCCGCCAGCGCAGCTGCGGCAGCACGAGCGCGCCGACGATCATGATGAGCACCGATCCCCAGCCGGCCACGCCGAGATACCACGTGGGGTAGCCCCCGTACCCGTTCACGAACAGATCGATGATCTTCGTGATGAGCATGTACGCGAGCACGGCCGGCGCCAGCACCGCCGTGAAGAACGTCCACAGGCGACCCACGTGGAACGTCGACAGCGCGCTGAGGTGCCGGGACAGCTCGCGGCCGCGGCGGCGCACCCACAGCACGATCACCGACATGGCGACGGCCGAGCCGACGATGCCGACGTTGTTGGCCCAGTTGTCCACGGTGTCGAGCGCCGTGAGGCCCGAGGTGGAGCCGAACAGCACCATCGACACGACGGCGAGTGCGCCGCCGAAGCCGAGCACCGCCTGGGCCCGGGTGAGGGCGAACTTGTCGCGCAGCGCGGCGATGATCACCTCGAGGATCGAGATGAGCGACGTCAGGCCCGCGAGCGTGAGCGATCCGAAGAACAGCGCACCGACCCACTCGCCGCCGGGCATCTCGCTCACGATGGCGGGGAAGGTCATGAACGCCAGGCCCACGCCCGTCAGGCCCTCGAGGTCGCCGACGGCGACGCCCTGCTGGAACGCGAAGAACCCGAGCGTCGCGAACACGCCGATGCCCGCGAGGATCTCGAACGACGAGTTGCCGAAGGCCACGACGAGGCCCGCGCCGGTCATGTTGGATCGGCGCTTGCGGTACGAGGCGAACGTGATCATGATGCCGAACGCCACCGACAGCGAGAAGAAGATCTGGCTGTACGCCGCGATCCAGACGTTCGGATCGGCGAGCGCGGCGAATTCGGGGGTGAAGAACTCGTCGAGGCCCTGCGCGGCGCCGGGCAGCGTGAGGGAGTAGATCACGATCGTCAGGAACGCGAGCACGAGCAGCGGGATGATGATGACGTTCGCGCGCTGCACGCCCTTCACCACGCCCGCGGCGAGGATGCCCAGGGTGACGATCCACATGATCGCGAGCGGGATCGCCACGGCCGGCATGTACTCGAGTGTGAACGGGGCCGTCGTCGAGTCGGCGGCGTGCAGGTAGTCGCCCGTGAAGAAGGCGGTGGGGTCATCGCCCCATCGCAGGTCCCACGAGAACACGAAGTAGCTCGACGACCACGCGAGCACCGCCGTGTAGTAGATCGCGATGAAGACGCTGATGAGCACCTGGAACCAGCCGAGCCCCTCGCCGAGCTTGCCGCCGAGGCGACGCAGCGCGAGCGGGGCGGAGCCGCGGAAGCGGTGCCCGATCGCGTAGTCGAGGAACAGGATCGGGATGCCGGCGGTGACGAGCGCCACGAGGTACGGGATGAGGAACGCCCCGCCACCGGATTCGTAGGCGACGCCCGGGAAGCGCCAGATGTTCCCGAGCCCGACGGCCGAGCCGAGGGCGGACAGGATGAATCCCACCTGCCCGGACCACTGCTCCCGCTCGGGGACGGCGGTGACTTCGCGCTGCGCTCGCGCCATGGTGCTCCTCGCTCGCGACGTTCGGTGACGGCCTTCGCCGGTGACCGAGAATACGCGGCCGGGCGGGCGCGAGGGAACAGCGCGCGGGATGTCGCGTCGGGAGCCGCGGGCTCAGGCGACCTGGTCGTCGCCCCCGTCGAGGGCGCGCAGCGGCCGGATCGGCGGGTGCGCGCCGTGGATCTCGCGGTGGATGCGCTCCATGCGCTCGTCGAGCTCGGCGGCCGTGAGGGCCGCGTCGCGCAGGCTGTCGGTGAGGCGCACCGGCACCTGGCGCTCGTACTTGTAGTAGATCTTGTGCTCGAGGCTCGCCCAGAAGTCCATGGCGATCGTGCGGAACTGCACCTCCACCGGCACATGCACGGTCCCCGTCGAGAGGAACACCGGCACCTCGACGATCGCGTGCAGGCTCTTGTAGCCGTTGGGCTTGGGGTGCGCGATGTAGTCCTTGACCTCGCGCACCGTCACGTCGTCCTGCCCCGCCAGCAGCTCGAACAGCCGGTAGGCGTCGCTCACGAAGCTGCACGTGACCCGCACGCCGGCGATGTCGGTGACCTGCTCGCGGATCGTGTCGAAGTCGGGCTCGATCCCCTTGCGCATCACCTTGGCGAGGATCGAGTCGGGCGTCTTCAGCCGGCACGACACGTTCTCGATCGGGTTGTACGCGTGCGTGTGCTCGAAGTCGTCGCGCAGGATGAGCATCTTCGTCTCGATCTCGCGCATCCCGAATCGGTACTCCGACAGGAACCGGGCCAGGTCGTCGCGGATCTCCCGCGCCTCCGCCAGCGCCTCGTCGTCGAAGGCGAGCGCGTCCGCCGCATCGGTGGTCATGCCACTCACGCTATTCAGGCGGGGTCGGCGTCGGCTGTGAGAAGCCTATGGTTCTGCCCGCGACGTCCGGCGCCCTTGCGCGGCGCGCGGCGCGTGCGCGAACGGGCATCACGGGATACCGTGGCCCCATGGGCATCCTGTACTACGGCGGATCCGCCGTACCGATCCACATCGAGGACCGCGCGCTGGCTCACCTGAAGGTCGTGATCGTCGCGAAGCTGCGCCGCAACGAGAGCTTCACCGTCTCGTGGAAGCACCACGAGTCCGAGCCGACCGGGCGCAGCACCATCTGGATCAACCCGTCGCTGCCGCTGCGGTTCGTGTTCGACGAGCCCGAGGCGCCCGAGCTGAACCGCGCCTGGATCGAGGAGCTGGCGCACTCGGCGAACGCGCTCGGCGGCGTCGTGCTGACCGAGGAGCACGTCGAGTCGCCGCCCGACCAGGAGCCCGCCCGCAACTGAGCGCGCACTATAAGAGCGCCGCCCCCCGCGGGGATCGGCGCTCTTCTCGTCTGAGCTGCGGGCGGCTCAGTCCTCGCCCGCCGGCTGCGAGCTCGGCTCGGGCGGCTCGGGGGTGATCGTGAGCCCGTTGGGACCGCTCGCGGCGAGCATGAGGTCGTCGAGCCACGCGCGGTTCAGGCGCGGCGCGCGCCCGCCCGAGAAGTGGAACTGCATCGGGATCGAGGGGTGCAGCCAGAAGCTGCGTCGCCCCTCGCCCTCGCCGAGCTTGGTGTCGAACATGAAGGGCTCGCCCCGGCGCAGCTTGTTCATGACGACAATGCGCAGGTGGGCCAGCGTGCGGTCATCGATCTCGACGCTTGTGGCCGCCGCGCCATAGAGGAACCGTCCCATGGGGCGACTCTAACCGACCCGCGCCGGGCGATATCGCGGGCGCGGGCAACGGCCCGGGTGGTACCCGGGCCGTTGCGGGGACGCGTCAGATGCCTGCGACGCCGCCCTGGTCGCGCGAGGTCTCCTGCGCGCCGTGGATCTCGCCGCGCCACGCGCCGGTCTCCGAGTCGCGCTCCTCGATGAACTCCTTGAAGCGCCGCAGGTCCATGCGTGCCTGCGCGTCGTCGATGCCGAGCGCCGCGCCGGCCTTCTCGAGGAGCCCCTCGGGCTCCCACTCCATCTCGAGGCGCACGTGCGTTCCCTCGGCGTTCGGCTCGAACTCGACGCTGCCGCGGTGGAAGGTGCCGTCGGCGCTCTGCCACGAGACGTGACGGTCGGGCACCTGATCGACGACGTCGGCGTAGAACGAGTTCTCCTTGCCCGCGATGCTCACCGTCCAGCGCGTGCGCACGTCATCGATCTGCTCGACCGACTTCACGGCCCCCAGGAACTCCGGGAACGATTCGAACTGCGTCCACTGGTCGTACACCTTGCTGATGGGCGCCTCGACGTCCACCTCCGCGCGAAGTGTGGTCGTGGCCATCTCGTGCCTCCTTAGGGATCTCATCTGCGGATGTCGTGCGAGCCACGCTAGGCACCGCGAATCGCGTTGACGACGGGGTTGACGCCGGGCGCGACGGCGCTCAACATGCCGATGCCCGCAAGCTTCGGGCGCCGGCCGTGTCAACCCGTGGCACCGCCGTGCGCCTCGCGTGAGGATCGCGGCATGGAGAAAGACGTGGATCGACGCCCCATGCGGTTCGCCTTCGGCGCCTGGATCACCATCGTCACGGTCGGCCTGGCGCTGATGATCCTGATCCCGGCCCTGGGGAGGTGACATGCGGCACTTCGCACGCGACGCGGGCCTGAGCTTGTTCTTCCTCGCGATCTTCTTCGCCACGATCATCGGACAGGCCTTCGCGGGGCTGGCGCAGAGCAACGAAGAGCTGGTCAGGCACGGCAGGCCCAAGGAGGGACTGTGGCAGTACGTGACGTCGAGCGAGTTCGTCGTCGACGTCGCGGAGAACTGGCAGAGCGAGTTCCTGCAGTTCTTCGTGTTCATCCTCGCCACGGTGTGGCTGGTGCAGCGCGGATCGCCCGAGTCGAAGAAGCCCGGCGACGAGGGGCGCGGGTCCGAGGAGGATCAGCTGCTCGGCCCGCACGCGCTGCCCGAGTCGCCCGCGTGGGCGAAGGTGGAGGGGGCGCGGCGCTGGCTGCTGTCGAACTCGATGCTCATCGTGATGGGCGCCGTCTTCGTGCTGTCGTGGCTCGCGCAGTCGCTGGCGGGCACCACCGTGGCGAACGAGGAGGCGGCACAGCACGGCGAGCCGCCGATGACGTGGCTCGCGTACATCGCGAGCCCGGAGTTCTGGAGCCGCACGCTGCAGAACTGGCAGTCGGAGTTCCTCGCGGTGGGCTGCATGGTGGCGTTCTCGATCTACCTGCGCCAGCGCGGCTCGTCCGAGGCGAAGCCGGTGGGCCTGCCGCACCACGTCGCGGGCGAGGAGTCGCAGTAGACGCGGTGCGGCCCGTGGCGGCCGCATGGGGATCGCCCCGCCGCGGGGTCCGCGATATGCCGGACCCGGCATGCCTGCCGACGCCGGAGAAGCGCTTCTCCGGGAGAGAACCGCTTGTCAAGCACCTTCCGAACGGCTCGCGGCCGGGCGTAGCGTCGCCCCGCCGCGCTTCTCCGCGGCAGGATGACGAGGGAGCGGGACATGGTGTTCTCAGGCAACGTGACCTCACGCCGCAGACGCCTGGGGGCGCTCGCGGCGATCGCCGCGGTCGGCCTGCTCGGCGGCTGCGCCGTCGGCACCGGCAGCGCGGGCGGCGACGACGACGCGCAGTACGACGCGGACGCGACGCTCGAGGGCGAGCTCTCGGTGATGGGGTTCTCGGGCGTCGACGAGGTCGCGACGAGCCGCATGGACCTGACCGAGCAGGAGCTCGGCGACGGCGTCGAGCTGCGCCTCATCGAGGGCGAGCTCGATCTGCAGCAGTTCCTGTCGACGGTGGCGACCGGCGACCCGCCCGATCTCGTCTACGCCAACCGCGACCAGATCGGCTCGCTCGCGGCGCGCGACGCGATCCTGCCCCTCGACCGCTGCATCGAGGGCGAGGGGATCGACACGTCGATGTACGTCGAGTCCGCGCTCGCGCAGGTGACGCTCGACGGCACGGTCTACGGCATCCCCGAGTTCAACGTCGTGCAGCTGACGATGGCGAACGCCGACCTGCTCGACGCGGCCGGCCTCTCGATCGAGGACGTGAACGGATCGGATCGCGAGGCGATGTCCGCCGCGAACGAGGCGCTCATGCGGCGCGGCGGCACGGGCCTCGAGGTGATCGGGATCGACAGCAAGCTCCCGGAGTTCTTCCCCCTGTGGGCGAAGGCCGCCGGCGTCGACCTGCTGTCGGAGGACGGTCGCGAGGCGAACCTCGACGATCCCGAGGCCGTGCGCGCCCTCGAATGGGCCGTGTCGATCTACGACGCGCAGGGCGGCTTCGCCGACGTGAAGGCGTTCCGCGACTCGGCCGACTTCTTCGGCGAGGGCAACCAGTTCGCCAGCGGCGTGCTGGGCGCCATGCCGATGGAGCAGTGGTACGTCAACGTGCTCAGCGACGTCTCCCCCGACGCGCCGCTCGCGTTCGACACCGTGCGCGACCTCGAGGGCGAGCCGCTCGCGTACGCGTCCGGATCGGCGTGGGCGATCCCCGCGGGCGCCGAGAACCCCGAGGCGGCGTGCCGCTGGGCGCGGGCGATGACCTCGCTCGACGCGTGGCAGGCGGCCGCGCAGGCGCGCCTCGAGCTGCGCGAGGCCGAGGGCAAGCCGTTCACCGGCATCCTCACCGGCAACGCCGAGGCGGACGAGATGGTGCGCGACATGGTGACCTCGGGCGGCGAGCCGTGGGACGCGGGCGTCGAGGCGATGTACGAGGCCAACGAGCACACCTTCGCCCTGCCGGCCAACCCCGCCGACGCCGAGTTCGAGCAGGCCATGAACGACGCCGTCAACGCCGTGCTCACGGGCGAGGCCGAGCCGGCCGACGCGCTCGCCGACGCGCAGCAGCAGGCGCAGGAGGCGCTCGACGAGGCCTGGGAGAGGGTCGAGGGCGAGGGATGAGGCGGCGCGAGTCCCTCGCCGCCGTCGGATTCCTCAGCCCCTGGCTGATCGGCTTCGCGGTCTTCACCGCGTGGCCGATCCTGTACAGCGCCTACCTGTCGCTGACCGACTACGACGTCATCAACGATCCGAACTTCGTCGGCTTCGACAACTACGTCGAGCTGTTCGAGGATCCGAAGGTCTCGCTCGCGCTCGGCAACACGCTGCTGTTCGCCGTGCTGCAGGTGCCGCTGTACGTGGCGGTCTCCCTCGCCCTCGCCATGCTGCTGAACCGGGCCGGGCGGGCGTCCGGGTTCTTCCGGACCGTGTTCTTCCTGCCCAAGATGACCCCGCCCGTCGCGGTGGGCATCCTGTTCCTGCTGCTGTTCAACGGCCAGAACGGGGTCATCAACGGCGCCCTGGGCGCGGTGGGGATCGACGGACCGTCGTGGACGACCGACCCGGCGTGGGTGAAGCCGGGGCTCGTGATCATGAGCCTGTGGACCGTGGGATCGTCGGTGCTGATCCTGCTGGCCGCGCTGCGGGGCGTGCCCGAGGAGCTGTACGAGTCGGCCACGCTCGACGGCGCGGGCGGCTGGCGGCGCTTCCTCAGCGTGACGCTGCCGATGATCAGCCCCGCGGTGTTCTTCATCGTCGTCGTCAACACGATCGCCGCGCTGCAGACCTTCGACGAGGCGTACACCGCCTTCTTCGGCGCGGGCAACTCCACGTACAGCAACGACGCCGCGCTGTTCTACGTCATCTACCTGTTCCAGCAGGCGTTCGAGTTCCTGCACATGGGGTACGCGTCGGCGATGGCCTGGGTGCTGTTCGTCGTGATCATGGCGATCACCGCCGTCCAGATGGTGCTCTCGCGGCGCCTCGTGCACTACGAGGGGGCCGCGCGATGAGCGCCCTGACCGAGCGCGTGCCGCTGGCCGTCGGCACCGACGCGGAGGCGGCCGGATCGATCGCCGGCGCGCGGCGCGGGCCGTCGCGCCGGCGTCGGACGCGGATCGGGCGGATCGTCTCGATCGTGCTGCTGTGCCTGGTCGGCGTCGTCTTCGTCTACCCGTTCGTGTGGCTCGTGAGCGCGTCGTTCAAGCCGCGCGGCGAGGTGTTCGACAACCGCCTCATCCCCGAGACGTTCACGTTCGACAACTACATCGCCGTCTGGCAGGAGGCGCCGCTGGCGCTGTGGCTGCTCAACACGGTCATCGTCACGGTGCTGGCGGCCACGGCCGTGACGCTGTCGAGCGCCATGGTGGCGTGGGGCTTCGCGCACTTCCGCTTCCGCGGCCGCGGGTTCCTCTTCTCCCTCGTGCTCGGCTCGATGATGCTCCCGGGCGCCGTCACGATGATCCCGACGTTCCTCATCTGGAACTCGCTCGGCCAGGTGGGCACGCTCACCCCCATGTGGGCGCACAACCTCTTCGGCAGCGCGTTCTACATCTTCCTGATGCGGCAGTTCATGCTGTCGCTGCCGCGCGAGCTGTTCGATGCTGCGCGGGTCGACGGGGCGGGGCCGTGGCAGGTGTTCTGGCGCATCGCGCTGCCGCTGAGCCGGCCCGTCATCGCGGTCACGCTCGTGTTCGAGGTGCAGACGGTGTGGACCGACCTGATGCGCGGCCTCATCTACCTGCGCGACAGCGCCACGTTCACGGTGCCGCGGGGCCTGAAGTCGCTCGTGGACGCCTTCGGGTTCGGCGGCGAGTGGCACTGGGAGATCCTCGTGACCGCGAGCGTGGTGACGACCGTGCCGATGATCGTGCTGTTCTTCCTCGCGCAGCGACACATCATCCAGGGCGTCGCCACGACGGGCCTCAAGGGCTGACCGGGCCGCCCGCCTCCCGGCCGATCGCCGTTCCCGTAGATTCGGGGGCATGACCCGGGCTCCCGAACCACGGATGCCGTGGGCGCACGCGCTCCGCTACGCCGGGGTCGCGATCGGCGCGCCGTACGCCGTGGCGCTGCTCATCGTCCTCGCGCTGGTCGGGCTCTCTTCCCCGCGCCCCGGCGATCCGTCGGTCGCCGGCATGGCGCTGGTCGGCGCGATCATCGCGGCGGCGTCATTCCTCGCGCTCGCGCTGCTTGCACGCCGCCGCCCGCCGCGGTCGCGGATGATCGCGTTCGGACAGGCGCTGCTGGCGTGCCTTCTCGCGATCCTCGCCGTTCTCGTCGCGACGGGTGCCGCGACGGTCGTCGTCGAGGCCGCCTCGCCCACGCCGGCGCGCGCCCCCTTCGCACTGCCGCTCCTGTCGATCACCGTCGCGTACGCCGTCGCCGTCGTGGCGCTGCTCGGCACCCCGCTCTGGGTGGGCGCCGGCGTCGTGGCGGCGGCGCCCCTGCTCGGCCTGCCGCCCCGGCCGGAGCTTCGCGCGCCCGGCGCGATCGGCGCCGGCCTCGCGCTCGCGCTGCTGGCGGCGGTGACGATGCTCGCGGGCGTCTTCCGCTCCCCCGCGGAGGCGGCCTCCGAGGTGTGCGCCGCGGAGGCCTGGGCGGCGCCACACGGCGCGGTCTTCACGGGCGCGTGGAGCTGGTTCCCGCTCGGGTGGCGTTGCGCGTGGGACGGCGTCGGCACGGCCACGGACTGGTGGCCCACCTTCGCCCTCGGCTGGGGCCTCGGCGGCCTCGCGCTCGGGCTGTCGCTGTGGGCGGCGAACCGTCCGGCGCGCCCGCGCACCGAGGTGCCGCAGCTGCCCGACGAGGAGTCGATCTTCCCCTGATCCCGGCGGTGTCAAGCCCCTGACGACGGCCCCTGCCCGGCGCGATTCTGGACCGGACAGAGGAGGCCACATGAGCGAGAACGACGTGCCGACCGGCAAGCCGAGCCAGGCCGAGGGCGAGGACCCGGACGCCCCCGACACCGGCGACCCCATCGAGGTCGGCGGCCACCCGTCGCAGGCCGAAGGCGAGGACGACGAGGACGCCTGATCCGTCAGGCCCGGCGCGGCGTCAGCCACACGGCGAGCGCCGCGCCGGCCGCGCCGCCCACCAGCTGCGCCGCGACGAACGGCGCCACCGAGGCGGGAGCGATACCCGCGAACGAGTCGCTGAACGCCCGCCCGATCGTGATGGCCGGGTTGGCGAAGCTCGTCGACGCGGTGAACCAGTACGCCGCGCCGATGTACGCCCCTACCGCGGGGGCGGCGAGCGCGCCGCGGCCCGTGCGGGCGAGCAGCAGGATCACGAGCACGAGGCCCGCGGTCGCGACCCCCTCGGCGAGCAGGAGGGGCGCGCCCGCGCGATCCGTCGTCGACCACGACACGGCGGCGGCGCCGAACATGAGGTTCGCGAGGATCGTCCCCGCGATGCAGCCGGCGATCTGCGCGGCGACGTAGGGGGCGACCTCGTGCCACGCCCGCCCGCCCGTGGCGGCGTCGACGAGGGTGACGACGGGGTTGAAGTGCGCGCCCGAGATCGGGGCGAGGATCGCGATGAGCACGGCCAGGCCGAGCGCGGTCGCGAACGCGTTCTCGAGCAACTGCAGCCCGGCATCGCCCGGGGACGTCCGCTGCGCCATGATCCCCGAGCCCACGACGACCGCCGCCAGCAGCGCCGATCCGAGCGCCTCCGCCGTCGCCCGCCGCGCGATCCCCGGTTCCGAGACGAGGACATTCGCCCGCGGAGAGGGCAATTCGGCGGGATGCGGGCCGTTCTCGGGCGATCCCCCTCGCGCGGGAGCGCGGCCGCTCACGGCTTGAGCACCTCGGAGACGCGGTCGAGCGCGCCCGGGACGAGCGCGTAGTAGGCCCACGTGCCGCGCTTGGAGCGGCTGAGGAAGCCCGCGTCCGTGAGGATCTTCAGGTGGTGCGACACGGTCGGCTGGCTGAGGCCGACGGGCTCGGTGAGGTCGCACACGCACGCCTCCTGCCCCTCGCTCGCGGCCACGATCGACAGCAGGCGCAGGCGGGCCGGATCGGCGAGCGCCTTGATGGTGCGGGCGAGCTCCGCCGCCTCGCTCGCCGAGATCGGCTCGCGCGCGAGGGGCGCGCAGCACGCGGCGGCGGGGGCGTCGAGGAGCGGAAGCGAAGTGGCCATGCATCGAAGATAGTCGATATTGACAGATGTCGATAGATGCGAGCAGGATGTGTCCATCGACATCCTTCAATGAACGGAATGGGGATCATGACCCTCCTCGACATCGCACCCGCCCCCACCGCGGGCAACCGGCTCGACGGCCTGCCGATCGCCATCATCGGCGCCGGCCCGGTGGGGCTCGCGGCCGCCGCCCACCTCGCCGAGCGCGGCATCGACTTCGTCGTCTACGAGCGGGGCGACAGCGTCGCCGACGCCGTGCGCGGCTGGGGGCACACGCGCCTGTTCTCGCCCTGGGAGCACCTCGTGGACGACGCGGCCCGGCGCCTGCTCGAGGCCGGAGGGTGGACGATGCCGCCGGCCGGCGTCGCGCCGACGGGCGCCGAGCTCGTGCGCGACTACCTCGCGCCGCTGGCCGCACATCCGGCCATCGCGCCGCACATCCGCACCGGCGTGGAGGTCGCCGCCGTCACCCGGGAGGGCATGGATCGCACCCGCACGCGCGGCCGCGCGCAGGCGCCGTTCGCGCTGCGGCTGAACGGAGCCGACGGCGCGGAGGAACGCAGCGCGCGCGCCGTGCTCGACGCCTCGGGCACGTGGGCGAACCCGGGGCGGCTCGGATCGCACGGCCTCGATCCGCTCGGCGCCGACGCCGTGGCGGAGCGCCTCGTCGCGCCGCTGCCCGACGTGCTGGGCGCCGATCGCGCCCGGTTCGCCGGGCGGCACACCACCGTCGTGGGCGCGGGCCACTCGGCGGCCAACACCCTGGTCGCCCTCGCCACCCTCGCGCAGCTCGAGCCCGGCACCCGCGCGACGTGGCTGATCCGCAACGCGCGCGCCGCGCGGGTCACGACCGCCGACGACGAGCTCGAGGGGCGCGGGCAGCTCGGATCGCGCCTCGAGCGGCTCGTCGCGACCGGCCGGATCGAGGTGGTCGACTCCTTCGAGATCGCGCGCCTCGAGCCCCACGGCGACGGCGTGCGCGTGCACGGCCGGCGCGGCGACGGCATGGACAGCCACGACACCGACCTGATCGTGAACGCCACGGGCTTCCGCCCCGATCTCGACATGCTGCGCGAGCTGCGCCTCGGCCTGGACGAGATCGTCGAGGCGCCCCGGCGCCTGGCGCCCCTGATCGATCCGAACGTGCACTCGTGCGGCACCGTCGAGCCCCACGGGTACCGCGAGCTCGCCCACCCCGAGCCGGGCTTCTTCATCGTGGGGATGAAGAGCTACGGCCGCGCGCCGACGTTCCTGCTCAAGACGGGATACGAGCAGGTGCGCTCGGTCGTGGCGTGGCTCGCGGGCGATGCCGAATCGGCCGGCCGCGTGGAGCTCGTCCTGCCCGCCACCGGCGTGTGCAGCACGTCCGACGGGTGCTGCGCGTGAGCGGGCCCGTGCACGTGCGCGCGATGGCGCCCGGCGACTGGCCCGAGGTCGAGCGCATCTACCAGGCGGGGATCGACACGGGGGATGCGACCTTCGAGACGCGCACGCCCGCGTGGGAGGCGTTCGACGCGAGCCGCCTCGCGCATCCCCGGCTCGTCGCGGAGGTGGGCGGCACCGTCGCGGGGTGGGTGGCCGCATCGGCGGTGTCGACCCGCCCGGTGTACCGCGGCGTCGTGGAGCACTCGATCTACGTCGACCCCGCGGCGCGCGGGCGCGGCGTGGGGCGAGCGCTGCTGGAGGCGTTCGTCGCGGCGGCCGAGGCAGCCGGGATCTGGACGATCCAGTCGTCGATCTTCCCCGAGAACGTCGCGAGCCTGCGCCTGCACGCCGTCGCCGGGTTCCGCGAGGTGGGCCGGCGCGAGCGGATCGCGCAGGCCGCCGCCGGCCCGCACGCCGGCGAGTGGCGCGACACGATCCTCATCGAGCGCCGCGCGCGGTGACTCGGCGCGGTGACTCGGCGCGGTGACACCGGCGCGAGCCGCGCCGAGCGAGGGCGGCACCCATAGACTGGGGTCTATGAGTACCGCCCTCGCCCCGCTCGCGGCGCTGGCGGATCCGACGCGGGCGCGCATCGCGCGGATCCTCCTCGCCGCGCCCGGTCGGCGCGCGTCGGTGACCGCCCTGGCGGACGAGCTCGGACTCCGGCAGCCGACCGTGAGCCACCATCTGAGCACGCTGCGCGAGGCGGGGGTCGTGACCTCCGCGAAGGAGGGCCGCCGCGTCTGGTACGCGCTCGCCCCGGAGCGCCTCGACCGCGTCGCCGAGATCGTCGGCGCGGAACCGTCGGCGCCGCTGCCGTTCGACGCGGACGGCGCCGTCGACCGGATCGCGGAGCGCTTCCGCGGCATCCACTCGCGCGAGACCGTCGCCGCGTGCCTGGCCGAGAGCATGAGGCTGCTCGCGGCGGGCGGCGAGGCGCCTCGCGACCTCGGCTCGCGCGCCGCGGACTTCACGGTGTCTCGGCTCGAGGCGCTGGCGCGCGCGGCGGGCCAGGGGCCGCGCGAGACGCCGGAGGTGCTCTTCGTCTGCGTGCGCAACGCGGGGCGATCGCAGCTCGCGGCGGCGCTGCTGCGCCAGCTGGCCGGCCCGCGCGTGAACGTGCGCTCGGCCGGATCGGCCCCGGCGGCCCGACTCGCCCCCGACGTGGTGGCGAGCCTCGACGAGGTCGGCGTGCCGCTGGGCGGCGAGTTCCCCAAGCCGCTCACGGACGAGGCGGTGCGCGCCGCCGACGTCGTCGTGACGATGGGCTGCGGCGACGCGTGCCCCGTCTACCCCGGCAAGCGCTACGAGGACTGGGACCTGCCCGATCCCGCGATCCTGCCGCCCGACGAGGTGCGCGCCGTCCGCGACGAGATCGAGCGGCGGGTGCGCCGACTGCTGGACGAGCTGCTCCCACGGTGAGCGGCTTCCCAAACACATAGATACTGGTCTATGCTTTGAGCATGACCGAGACGCCCTCGCCCAAGCCCACCGTCCTGTTCGTGTGCGTGCACAACGCCGGCCGCTCGCAGATGGCCGCCGGCTGGCTGCAGCACCTCGCGGGCGACCGCGTGGAGGTGCTGAGCGCCGGCTCCGCCCCGAAGGACAGCATCAACCCCGTCGCCGTCGAGGCCATGAGCGAGGTCGGCATCGACATCGCCGGCAACACGCCCAAGGTGCTCACCGTCGAGGCGGTGAAGGAGTCGGACGTCGTCATCACGATGGGCTGCGGCGACGCCTGCCCGATCTTCCCCGGCAAGCGCTACGAGGACTGGGAGCTGCAGGACCCGGCCGGCCAGGGCATCGAGACCGTCCGCCCCATCCGCGACGAGATCCGCGCGCGCGTCGAGGCGCTCGTCGCCGAGATCGCGCCGGCCTGATCAGCCGCGCGCCTCGGGATTGTCGCGCACGGCGACGCTGGCGCCCCCGGCGGTCGGCCTCGCCGCGGCGCGCACCGACGGACGCAGGCCGCCGATCCGGCGCAGGGGCGCGCCGATGAACAGCCCCAGCGTCGCGCCGGCGGCCAGGGCGATCCCGACCATGCCGGCCGTGATGAGCGACGAGGCGGCGAAGAGCACGTGCTCCGTCTCGCCGCCCGACTCGACGAGGCCCAGCAGGCCGCGGAACACCGCAGCACCCGGCACGAGCGGCACGATCGCGGCGGTCGTGATCGCCACCGACGGCACGTGGAACCGCTGCGCCACGAGCGCGCCGACGAGGCTGGCGAGCAGCGCGCCGGCGAAGCTCGCGGAGGCCTGGTCGAGCCCGGCGGCGCTGACGGCGGCGAAGCCGCCCCACGCCACGGCGCCGAGCAGCGCGCTGAAGCCGATGATGCGCCCGCCCGAGCCGTTGAACGCGGCGACGGCGATCGCGACGATGATCGATCCGACGATCTGGCCGCCGAGCGACCCGAGGGGCAGCGCCTCGGTCGGCGGCTGCATGCCCACGCCGAGGGCGCGGGCCAGCTCGAGCCCCACGACGATGCCCAGCACGACGCCGAGCGTCTGCAGCATGAGCTCGAGCAGGCGGCCGCCGGCCGTGAGGGCGAAGCCGTCGATGGCGTCTTGCGCGGCGCCGACGACGGCGAGGCCGGCGAGCATCAGCACGATGCCCGATGAGACGACGATCGACGCGCGCACGTCGACGAAGGGCTCGATGCCGGCGCGGGCGAGCATCGCGGTGATGACCGTGAGCACGGTGAGCACGAACGCCCCGGCGATCTGGCTGAAGAACAGCGGCACCTGCAGCTTGGCCAGACCGGCCTGCGTGAGCGCGACGCCCAGGGCCGCGAGGAAGGTGACCGCGAGGATCGACCACGAGGCGCCGAACATCACGCCGACCCCGACGGCCAGCATCGCCTGGGCGAGGATGACGACGACCGGCCGGTAGCGGAACGGCACGCGGCGGATCTGGTGGAAGCGGGTGCGCGCCTCCGCCAGGTCGAGCCCGTTCTCGACGTCGGCGACGAGCGCCTGCAGCCGCTGCAGCTTGGCGTGATCGGGCACCGCCGCCCGCACGACGCGCATGATCGTGACCGGCCAGTCCTCGCCGTGCCGGTGATCCGACAGCGTGATCGAGTTGAACGTGATGTCGACGTGCACGCTGCGCAGGCCGTAGGCGCTCGTGATGCGCAGGGTCGCCAGCACGACCTCCTTGGCCGAGGCGCCGACCGAGAGCATCGCCTCGCCCACCCGCATCGCCAGGTCCATCACGCGCAACGCGAGGGCGTCGTCGACGATCGGGATCGCCTCGGTGGCGGTCCGCTCCGATTCGTCCCGGTGGATGGCCCGGCGCACGGACTCGAGGACGCGACGACGACGCTCGCTTGCCATGCCTCCATCCTCCCCCAGCCGACGGACGTGCGGAGGCCCCGCCGCGTCGGGCGGGGCCTCCTCGTGCCTCGGATGGGGCGTCAGGCCGGCGAGCCGGCCAGCACCTCCTGCTCCAGGCGGGCGTAGCTCGTCTCCATCCCGTCGACCATGCCGGTGCCGAGCACCATCTCGCGCGTGGCGGCGTCCGGGTAGGTGATGAGCAGCGACAGCAGCGTGCCGCCCTCGACCGGGGTGAGCGTGAGCTCGTTGCGCGAGGGCTCGCCGGGCATGCCGATCATCACCTCGGTCGTCACCTCGCGGTGCGGCGGCTCGGACTCGAGCAGCTCGCCCTCGAAGCCGAACCCCTCGGATCCGTCCTCGCGCGTCCACTCCTGGCGGTAGCGGTCGCCCACGTTCCGCGGGATGTCGGCCACGGTCATGACCCAGCCGTCCGGTCCCTTCAGCCAGCGCTTCACGAGCTCGGGCTCGTGGTGCGCGCGCCACACCTGCTCGACGGTTCCGCCGATGACGCGGGTGACGCGCACCTGGTTCTCGCCGATCTGCTGGGCCGCCGCGGGAAGGTCGGCGGCGAAGGTCGCGAGGTCGGCCACGACGTCGTCGATCTGGCTCATCGCCTCGCGCGTGCCCTCCTCCATGCCCATCTCGAGCAGCTGCTCGAGCGCCTCGAGCGAGGGGAAGGTCATGACGCCCACGAGGCGCGAGCCCTGCTCGGTCTCGGTGAACGAGAAGGTCATGAGCATGGTGGGCATGTCGGTGTTGAGCGAGCCGTCGTCGCGGGCGAATCCGTCGCGCACCGTGAACGAGCGTCCCTCGTCCACGGCCTCGAACTGCCAGATGCCCGCCGAGCGCTCACCCTCCGGCCCGGTCATGTAGTAGTGCGAGAAGCCGCCCGGGTACACGTCGTGACGCGTGAAGGTGGCGGGCCAGCCGGGAGGGCCCCAGAACCGCTCGATCTGGCGCGGATCGACATACGCGTCCCACAGGCGCCGCACGGGCACCGGGAACTCGGCGGTGACGGTCATGGTGAGGGCGTCGAGGTCCTTCTCGACGGAGGTGAGTGGCATGATGTGCCTTTCGTCGGTGATGGATGTTCGGTGTCGCGTCGGTCGTCAGTCTTCGGCGAGCAGGGCGTCGAGCTGGGCGACGCGGCCCCGCCAGATCTGCTCGTAGCGCTCCAGCAGCGCCTGGACGCGGCGGATGCGTTCGGGTTCGCCGCGGACGATGCGCTCGCGGCCCTGCGGGCGCTTGCTCACAAGTCCCGCTCCCTCCAGTACCGCGACGTGCTTCTGCACGGCCGCGAAGGACATGTCGTATGCGGCGGCGAGCTGCGACACCGTCGCCTCACCCGTGAGGGTGCGGCGCAGGATGTCGCGACGCGTCGCATCGGCGAGGGCCCGGAAGATCCGGTCCACCTCGTCGTCGGTCAGTTCGGTTTGTACAACCATTTGGTTGTAGGTTACCGCGGCGTGCGGCCCTGTCAAGAGGGGGATCGGCGGCGAACGTTACGCCGCGTTTCGGCTGCGGTGCCGGGTCGGCGCGCGGCGGCCTAACGTGGGCGGAACGCTTTTCGTCGAGAGGAACCCGCCGTGTCCACGCCGCTGCAGCACATCGATCCCGCCGAGGTGCGGGAGCGTGCGGCGTGCATGTGCGCGCACGGCGGCGCGTGCTCGTCGTACGCCCCGGGTCACGCGCTGCACCTGATCCAGGCGCGCGTCGCCTCGGCGACGCCGCGCGAGTGGACCGACGGGATCGTCGCGCACGCCGACGCGGTCGAGGGCACCCTGGTCGTGCGCGACCTCGACGGCGGCCTGCACGAGCTGTGGAACGGATCGGGCGCGGCGCTCGAGGCGCCGGAGGGCACGCCCGTCGCGCTGCACCGCCGCTACGGCGTGCTCGCGGTGGGCCGGGCCCAGTTCAACGTGGCGCAGGGATGAGAGAGGCGGCCGTCAGGCGGCCGCCATCATCGAGTCCTTCATCGCCGCGCAGGCGTCCCTGCACGCCTCGCAGGCCTTGATGCACATCTGGCAGATCTCGCTGTCGGTGTGCGGCCGGCACGCGTCGACGCACGCCTCGCACATGGCGATGCACGCGTCGAGCATGCGCATCATCGCCGCGGGCGTCATGCCCTGCATGCGCATCATGGAGCGCATCGTCGTGTGACACATGTCGGCGCAGTTCATGCACGTCGGCGCGCAGTCCATCATCTGCGTCGAGCAGATGGTCGTGGCCTGCTCGGCGGCCGAGCAGGCGTCCATACAGGCCTGCATGACCGACATGTCCATCGACGCCATCTCGGGCATGGACTTCATGTCCTTCGCCATCGCGTCCATCATCATCGCGTCCATCTCGCACCTCGTTTCTCGGGGTCTCAGGCGAGCGGGAGCGCCCGTCTCGCGGCCAGGATAGAGCGGCCCCCGCCGGGCGCGGAACCCCTTGCGCGCACCCTCGGTTGCCGAGCGGAGCTGCCGCAGGCCGCGGAGATGATCCGCTTCTTCCCCTGTGGGCGTGACCGCCGCCTACTCCGCGCGGGCGGCGGAGTACACCGAGCTGCTGGGCAGCATGGGCGCCGTCCACCCCTCGGATCGGCAGCTCATCGACTCCTGGGCCGCCGCGGTCGACGGGCGCGTGCTCGACGCCGGCTGCGGCCCCGGCCACTGGACCGGCCACCTCGCCGGGCGCGGTCTGGACGCCCGCGGCATCGACCTCGTGCCGTCGTTCGTCGAGCACGCCCGCGCGGCCTACCCTGGCGTGCGCTTCGACCTCGAGAGCATCGAGGACATCGCCGAGCCCGACGGCGCCCTGGGCGGCGTGCTCTCGTGGTTCTCGACCATCCACCACGAGCCGTCGCGCATCGCGGCTCCGCTCGCGGAGTTCGCCCGCGTGCTGCGCCCGGGCGGCCTGCTCGTGCTCGGGTACTTCGACGGCACCGCGGTCGAGCCGTTCGACCACGCCGTCGCGCCCGCCTACCGCTGGCCAGCCGACGCGCTGGAGCACCTCCTGCGCGAGGCCGGCTTCGAGGTGCTGGAGACCCACCGCCGCACGTCGCGCGAGCACCGGCCGGTGGGGGCGATGCTGTGCCGGCGAGTCAGCCCTCGTCCGGCATCGTGCAGGTCGTGAGGAACTCGATCAGCCTGGTGCCGTCGTCCGTGCGGAACAGCTCGTCGAGTGCCACGTTGAACTCCTCCTGTCGCGCGTACGGGATGCTCACGGGTTCGAAGCCCGCCTGGATCAGCGCACCCGTCATCATGATCCGGGCCGTGCGCTTGTTCCCGTCGAAGTAGAACTGCGACCTCGTCGCCGAGGCGAAGTACACCAGCGCACGCGCCCTCGGGTCGCCGAGCGTGCCGAGGCCGGCGAGCAGGTTCGTGTAGTCCGCCTGCAGCTGCTGCCCACCATCGCCGGCCGGGTCGCCCTCGACGGTGCCACCGCCGGCGAGCCGCACGGCGCCGCCGCCGTTGACGCTCCCCTCACCGCGGAAGCTGCCCGATTCGATCGCCTCGTGCCGGGCGACCACACCGTGGATGCGGTCGCTGATCTCCTTGCGCAGGGAGAAGGTCCCGTCGCGCACGGCACCGACCATCAGCTGCATGCCCTCGCTCAACGCGAGGATCTGCTCGGCCTCCTCGATCCTCTTCCCGCCGACGGTGACGCCGTCGAGCAGCGTTCGCACCTGCGGCAGGGTGAACGTGTTGCCTTCGAGCGCCGCGGCGTTCCACACCAGCTCCGGAAGCGCCTTCTCGAGCCGGAACAGGGAGCGCTCGACGGGCGAGGGCTTGATGAGGTCGAAGTCGATCGCACCGGGTCGCCAGGTGATCCGTCCGGTCTTCAGTTCGCGGATCGCATCGCCGGCGAGCGCGTCGCGAGCGCCAGGACCCGTCTGCTGACGCGCTCGGTTCTCCGCGGCTCGACGCGCGAAGTCGGCGGAGGTCAGCCCCCACTTCTTCTGTGGGGGTCGCTTCGGGTTCTGCTCGTCACCCATCGCCCGTCACCACCCGTCCGTGATCTCGTTCGCGAGCTCGTCGTATCCGAGCCCATGCAGGTCGATCACGGCCTGGATCGGCGACACGACCCTCTGATCCCACACGGGCGGCTGGATCATGTCGACGAAGTACGCCGCCATCGTCGGCGCCAGAAGCACGCCGGCCGGCTGGTACTCGCCCACCTCGCGCAGCGTCGCGGCCAACCGCTCCGCCACCGCGTCGGCATCACTCGTCCACACCACCACGGGGCCCGGATCCGGCGCGTGGCCGAGATAGACCCGCGCCGCAGCCACTCCGGAAAGCGCACCGAGACCGGCCCCGAGCGCGCTGCCCGCGATCTCGACGATCCGCTCCTGCGAGACGCCCGCCTTCGGGGCGAAGAACCGGGCGCCCTTGCGGTGCTGCGGGGCGGAGAGCCGGCCCGCCAGCTCCAGCAGCCGCTTCGGGTCGCTGCCGCCCTGTCTCTCGAGCCGCGCGATCCACTCGGTGATGGCCGCGACGTCACCGGCGCGGATCAAGTCCCACCCCTCGAGGTCTTCCGAGCCCGGGGTGGCGGGGTCGAGCAAGACGCGCGCCGCCACCGCGGCGGCCGGGTCGCTTGCGGGAACCAGCGTCACCTCGAGGTCGTAACCGGCGGCCAGAGCAAGCTCTCGCAGCGTCGCCATCGTCGGAGAGGACACCCCATCGCGCACACGCCGGATGGTCGCGCGCGACAGCCCGGTCGCGCGCGCCGTCGCGCTCGGCGCGCTTCCGAGGCTTTCGATCAGGAATGGGACATCCATGTCGCGAGGGTATCAAGAATGTCGCATCCGAGGCATTCGCGAGGTCGTCCGATAGGTGGCGCGCGAGGCGGGAAGGCAGATTGTCGTAGCTCCCTGGGCCCGACACCGCGCCGACGCGGGGGATCAGCCATCGCGCCCTCACCTGGCCGACAGGGTGAAGCCGCTCCGGTACTCACGCATATCGGAGGGGGATCCAAGCACGAGCACGAGAACCATCACCGGGATGCTGGCCAAGGAGTACTGCGGCTCCGCCGACTGACGGCACAGCCGAAGCGTCACCCCGCGAACAGGCGGCGCAGCGCCTCCCATCGCTCCGCCACGACGAAGACCGGCACCCTCGAACGGTCGGCGACGTCGACGGCGACCTCCCGCCCACCCTGCTGGCTGCGGCCCGTGTGCACGTCCACCCACTCCCCCGGCGGGAGGTACACCGACCAGCTCGTCGCGCCGGGCTCGAGCACGGGCGCCACGAGGAGGTCGTCCCCCAGCATCCACTGCACGGGGTGGCGCCACACCTCCTCGTCGGCCGGATGATCGAAGAACAGCGGGCGCATGAGCGGCGCAGAGGTGTCGAGCGTGCGTCGCGCCGATTCCGCAAGATAGGGGACAAGCCGCTCGCGCAGGGCGACGAGCTCGCGCACCTCCTCGATCACGGCAGCGTCCCCGGTGCGCTCGGCGATGTTCCAGGGCGTGCGGTCGTTCGAGGGGCTGCGGTGGTGGTTGAACTCGGAGTGGTACTGCATGATCGGCACGAAGACGCTCGCGGCCATCGCCCGCACGTACAGCTCCGCGTCGGGGATCGGCCCCGAGAAGCCGGCGATGTCCCAGCCCCAGTACACGATTCCGCAGGATGCGGCGGAGAGCCCCGCGATCATCGACCAGCGGAAGGCCTCCCACGTGGAGTTCTCGTCGCCGGCCCAGAACGCTCCGTGAGCGGGTGAGCCGGTGAACCCGGCGCGGCTGAAGGTGACCGGTGCCTTCCCGGCCGACTCGAGCAGTCGCCCGTACGCGGCGGCGTAGGCGACGGGGAAGCGATTGTTCGACTCGTCCCCGCCGGAGCCGTCGAGGTAGACCAGGTCGGTGCCCCAGGCGTGCTCTCCCCCGTCGGTCTTGAACCCGTCGATGCCGACCTCCTCGACGAGATACCGGCGCTTCTCGGTCCACCACTCGGCGGCGCGCTCGTCCGTGAGGTCGGGCATCAGCGACAGCGGGAACCACCATCCGCGGTTGCGGTAGGGCCGAAGGCTCCCGTCGGGGGCGGCCTCGCGAATGAGGACACCGGCTTCGAGGGCGGCTCTCGCGTCGGCCGCGGCCTGGCCGGTCGGATGCGGTCGCAGCTTCAGCAGCGGGATCTGCCACAGGTGCACGCGCACGCCGTCGGCGTGCAGCGCGTCGACCATCCCCTTGGGGTCGGGCCAGGCACCATCCGGCGGGAACGTGAAGTCGGAGAGCCGCATCGGGCCGCCGTCCTCGCGCACCTCGTACTGGGCATCGCGGAAGATCGTGAAGCTCTTCTCGTCGCTCCACGCCTCGATCACGACATTGCGGACGGGGATGCCGTGCTGTCGGTGCAGCGCCATCTGCCGCTCGACTTCGGCCTGCGTGTTCCACTCGTTGCCGCTCGCCCAGAGCCCGAAGACCCAGTCCGGCAGTTCCCGGGGCCGTCCGGTCTCGCCGAGGAAGGCGTCGAGCACGGCGGACGGCGATCCGGAGTAGAGCGCCAGTTCGACCACGTCCTCCGCGTCGGAGGGCGCGTCGACCTCCGCTTCGACCTCGAGCCGGTCGGCATCTGTTCGTCCCACGTCGAACCACACTCGCCGCGAGGTGCGCACGTGAAAGCCCCACCCGTCCGCGCCCACGACATGGGCGAACGGCATCGGCAGGTAGGTGCGGCGGTGTGCTCCCTGGCTCTTGTACTGCTCGAACACGACGGAGTCGAGGCTCTGCCCGCGGTGATCGAGCGCGTCGTAGCGCTCACCGAATCCCGCGACGTGCTCGCCCGGCGCGAGCGGGAGGGCGAAGCGGACGCGGCGCACCCGTTGCCCGTCGTCGAGCACCTCGACGCTGCCCGGTACGACGGAGCGCGCGGAGCCGTCGACCGCGAGGGTCGCGTCGGAAGCGGCCCGCCAGCCCGCAGCACGGGACTCGAACCACCGGGTGCGCTGCTCGCGGCCCGCAGCGTCGGTGCCGGTGAACCGGTAGCGGATCACGCTTTCCGCCGCGGGGGCGGTCAGGACGAGCTGCCACCCGCCCGCGGTGCGAGCCGTGCGGGCCTGGGCCGAGGCGAGGTGCCCGCCGTCGACCGCCTGGCCGCGTGACGAGCGCACGACCCGCTCGAGCGGAAGCGTCGTCGCGGCGCCGTCGATCACCACCTCAGCGGTGACCGCCTCGATCTCGCCCGACGTCCTCACGCCGAGCCGCAGCGGCTCGCCGGCGACGGGGTGGACGGGGCTGCGCTGCTCGGTGTCATCGGAGTAGGGGTGGCCCGAGCCGGAGGGGCGGTGGCGGATCACGCGGCGATCTCCTTCCGGTCAGCGCCGATCTCCGTGGCGAGACGCAGCACCATCGCGTGGCTCCACAACAGCGGAGTCGCGACGGGACCCCAGCGGTCGAGCCATTCCTGGCGGTACTCGGGTGCGAGGAGGTGGCCGTCGACCTGCTCCGGCAGCATCCCCTCGTCGTTCGCAGTGGATGCGGCCCAGTCCAGCAGCCGGCGCGCGCTCTCGCGGTCCCGCGCCGCGGCATAGGCCAGTCCGAGGAAGCACGACAGCAGCGGCCAGCGGCCGCCGCCGAAGAAGGTGTCGGCACGGAAGCGGTGCACGCCGCCCTCGACCTCGAGCTGCTCGGAGACCGCCCGCAGCGTCCCCTCTGCGAGGGGGGATGCCGGGTCGATCACGCCGAGTGGCGCGATCAGGGCGCTGAGACTGCCGTCGACCTCGGTCGAGCCGACCCACTTCACGAGGTGCCCGTCCGCGACGCCGACGTCGAGAAGGCGCGCGCGCACCCGCTCGGCGCCGATCCGGGCGCGCTCCGCCCGATCGCCGAAGACGAGGCCCGACTCGGCGGCGGCGGACAGCCCCGCCGCGATGCAGCCGAGGGTCGAGATGTGCACCTGCTCGAGGTGCTCCTCCCACCAGTCATAGCAGGGTCGCTCCCACGAGCTCAGCAGATAGTCGACGGTGAGCGCCGCTGCCGCCGTCCATCCGCAGAGGTCGACGCCGTGCCGCTCGACGTGCTCGGCCGCCGCCCACAGCCACGTGCCATAGCCGTCGAGCTGGAAGTCCCACCACTCGTCGCCGCCGGGAGCGCCGTCGAAGGTGAAGCGCGCCGGCAGCATCCTCTCGTCGGGCAGAGGCCGCCCCGCTGCCTGCGCGGCGACGATCTCGAGGATGCGGTCCTCGTTTCGCTCGATCACCATCGCGCACCAGTCGAAGAAGCGGGTGGCCGACTCGATCTCCCCCGCGGCCGAAGCGCCGTCGGCGATGAACGCGCCGTCACGCAGCCAGCAGTACCCGCGGTACGCCGAGAACGTCGGGGAGGCCGGGTACGCACCGTTCGGCAGCTGCAGCGAGGTGATGACCGCTCGGGAGTGATCCAGGAGCGCGTCGATGGCGACGGGAGGTTTCGTGGTCATGAGTCCTTGGTCCAGTCCGAAAAGGAGCCCTGGAGCGGGCGGGGCTCCCGCTCCAGGGCCGGGATGATCAGCCGAGCAGCGGGGTGACGCGCTCTTCCGCGTCGGAGAGTGCCTGCTCGACGCTCTTGCGGCCAGCGGCGGCCTCGGTGAGTTCCTCCGTGACGATGTCCTGCATCTCGGTCTGACCGTCACCGATCGACGGCGCGAGCACCACCTCGTCGAGGGAGTCGAACACGGCCTGACGGTTCGTCGGCGGCGTCATCTCGAGGTAGGGGCTCAGTGCTCCCTCGTCCGCGATGGGAGGAAGCTCCCAGCCAGCCTCCAGTCGCGTGTCGACCGCCGTCTGCGAGGCGGTGAGGAACTCGGCGAACGCGGTGGCCTCCTCGATGTGCTCCGAACCGGCCGAGACGCCGACGGCGTTCGAGAACAGCGCGCTCGCGTGCTGGGTGTCGCCGGGCTCGACCGCGATGTCCCACGTGAAGTCGGTGTCGGCGAGGGTGCTGAACATCCAGATGCCGGTGTGCCACATCGCGAGCTTGCCGTCGGCGAACAGCGTGCTGTCGAAGTCAGGCGTGCCGGCGCCCTGTTCGGCGGTTGGCATCGTCGTGCCACTCTTGTCGACGAGCCACTGCGCGGCCCGGATGCCCTCCGGCGAGTTGAACGCGACCGACGAGCCGTCTTCGCTGAGGAACTCCCCGCCGGCCTGCGCGAGCACCTTGTAGAACTCGTTGTAGGTGATGGGCTGGTAGTCACCCCACACTCCGGCGCCGACGTCGGTGAGTTTCTCGGCCGCTGCCTTCTCGTCCTCCCAGGTCCAGTCGGCCGTGGGGTATTCGAGACCGGCCGCGTCGAAGAGGTCGGCGTTGTAGTAGAGCACGACGTTCGAGAACGAGGTCGGCAGGGCGTACTGCGTGCCGTCGGTCGCGTACGACTCCGCGAGCGAGGTCTGGTAGACGCTCGTGTCGACGCCCTCGAGCGGCGCGAGCACGCCGCTCTCCTGGTAGGAGGCGTAGTTGGCCAGCTCGATGTCGAAGACGTCCGACACCGTGCCGCCCGCGAGGTCGGTCTGCAGCGCGGTGAAGTAGTCGGCGTACGGCAGGGTCGTCACCTCGACGGTGACGTTCTCGTTCTCGGCCTCGAAGGCGTCGACGATCTTCTGCAGGTTCTCCTCGTTGCCACCGGCCGAGATGAAGTTCGTGTACGTGATGGTGACGGGGCCGCCCTCGTCACCGGATTCGGTTCCTCCGGCGCAACCGGCCAGGACGAGGCCGGTCGCGGCGACGATGCCTGCCGCAGCGAAGGGTGCTGTGCGACGCATGGGATATCTCCTTTGATAGTTGGATGCGGGCGAGGTGAAGGGTCACTTGATTCCGCTGCTTGCGACGCCTTGGATGACGTAGCGCTGCGCGAAGAGGTAGATGGCGAGCATCGGGAGGATGCTGACGACGGAGCCGGCCATCATGACGTCCCACTCGGTCGTGTACTGGCCCTGCAGGCCGGCGAGCGCGAGGGGAAGGGTCTGCAGCTCCTCGGAGCGCAGGATGATGAGCGGCCACAGGAAGCTGTTCCAGCTGTTCATGAACGAGAAGACCGCGAGCGTCGCGAGCGCCGGCCCGACGAGCGGCAGCACGACCGTGCCGAAGATGCGGAAGTGCCCCGCTCCGTCGAGGGTCGCCGCCTCGTCGAGCTCCCGAGGCACCGAGTTCATCGCCTGGCGGAGCAGGAACACGCCGAACGCGTTCGCGACACCAGGCAGCAGCACCCCGAGGTAGGTGTCGACGAGCCCCAGGTCGCGCATCTGCACGAAGAGCGGCACGATGAGCACTTGGATCGGGATCATCATCGTCGCCAGGTACAGCGCGAACACCGCTCCCCTGCCGCGGAACGGCAGCCGGCTGAAGGCGTACGCCGCGAGCGAGCTCGTGACCAGCTGCATTACCGCGGTCGCGAGGGCGAGGCCGAGCGAGTTGCCGATGATCCTCGCGAACGGCAGGTCTGCGAACAGCGTCTGGTAGGCCCCGATCGAGGGGTTCTCGGGGATGAGCCTCGGCGTCGCATCCAGTCCCGCGCCCGGCGAGAGCGAGGTGGTGAGCGTCCACAGGAAGGGGAAGAACATCACGAGGGCGCCGACGATGAGCACCGCGGTGAGGGCGGTGCGCTGAACCTTCTCACGCATAGTTGACCCACCTCTTCTGCCCGATGATCTGCACGACGGTCACCCCGAGCACCAGGACGAACAGCATCCACGACAGCGCGGAGGCTTCGCCCGCGGCGCCGTAGCGGAACGTGAGGTCGTAGATCTGCTGCACGACGACGGTGCTCGACCCGGCGGGGCCTCCCCCGGTCATCGCGTAGACCTGGTCGAACACCTGGAAGCCGTTGATGAGGGAGATGACGACGACGAAGAAGGTGGATGGCGACAGCAGCGGCAGCGTGACGTTGAACAGCCGGCGCCAGGATCCCGCTCCGTCGACCTTCGCTGCTTCGTACATCTCCTGCGGGATGGCCTGCAGCCCGGCGAGCAGGATGATCATCACGAAGCCGAGGTCTTTCCATGCAGAGGCGAGGATGATCGAGGGCATCGACCAGGCCGGGTCGGTCCACCACCCGGGGCCCTGGATGCCGAAGACGGCGAGGGCGGCGTTCACGATGCCGACGGAGGGGTTGAGCAGCCACCGCCACACGAGGGCGACGACGATCCAGCTCGTCACGACCGGCAAGAAGTAGACGCCGCGGAGGATGTTTCGGCCGCGGATCCGCGCGTTGAGCCCGAGAGCGAGGGCGAGGCCTCCGACGTAGACGAGCGGCAGGTAGCCGACGAGATAGTAAAAGGTGTTGAAGAACGCCCGCTGCGTCGTGGGGTCCTGGATGAGGGCGACGTAGTTGGCGAAGCCCACCCATTCCATGGGCGCGAGGAGATTCCACTCGTGCAGGCTCGTCCACAGTGCGCCGAACATCGGGTAGATCGTGAACAAGGCGAGCGGAATCGCGCTCGGCAGGAGGAACGCGAGGACCGTGAGCGTGTAGCGCCACCGGCTCCTGCGGCGACGGGGCGGGTACGCGACTCGCGCCGCGGGAGCGCCGGCCGCGGAGCGCGGTTCTGCCGTGAGGGTCATCGCCCCGCTCCCTCGGCGTCGGGGCGCACCTGCCGGGCGAGGGCAAGCCGCTCCCGCACGAGACGTCCCTGCTCGCCCGAGCGCCCCTGGGCATCGAACGGGGTGGAGAGCACGAGGGCGGCCGCTCCCTGGGCCCACCGGTCGTCCTGCCAGGTCTCGACCGCGACGGGGATCGCCCTGTTGCGCGGGATGAGCCCGGCCCGGAACGCGGGCTCGAAGCCGAACGACCAGTGCGTCCACGCCTCCGCCCCTTCGCCGAGCAGGATCACGATCTCCGGGTCGATCAGGTTCACCACCCCCGCCAGCACCCGGCCGAGCAGGTGCCCGGCCTGCGAGAACAGCTGCTGCGCGGCTGGATCGCCGCCATCGGCGAGCGCCTTTAGGGCCGGGTAGCCGTCGCCGTCGCCGAGGATTCCCTGCTCGCGGGCGCGCCGCACGAGCGCTTCCTGGCCGATGAGCGCCTCGAGGCATCCGTTGCCGCCGCACTGACAGGGCGGACCGTCCTCCTCCACCGGGATGTGGCCGATCTCTCCGGCTCCCCCGCTGCGTCCGCGGAGCACGCGGCCCTCGGAGATGAGGCCGGCGCCGGCACCCGTTCCGATCGTGATCACGAGCACGTCCTCGTGTCCGCGGGCCTGACCGTGCAGGGCCTCCGCGCTGGCGAGGGCGTTGACGTTGTTCTCGACGAGGACGGGCAGGTCGAGCTCGCGCCGGAGCAGCTCGCCGAGAGGCACCCGCAGCCAGCCCAGCTCCGTCGAGTCGACCGTGCCGACCGCCTGGTCGTCGACGTTGCCGGGCACGCCCACGCCGAGACCGAGCAGGGGGACGCCGTCGCCGGCGGCGATGAACGAGCGGAGCATGTCGCTGAGCTTCGCGATCGCGGTGCCCGTTCCGGCGTCGAAGGGCTCGGTGAGCGATCGCTGCACCCGGCCGTCGATGCTGACCTCGACCGCGGTGATGTGGTCGGCTACGACCTTAACGCCGACGGCACGGCCGGCGTCGGCGACGAGACCGAGCAGCCGCGCGGGACGTCCACCCTGCGAGGGGCGGTGATCCAGCTCGACCAGCAGGCCATCGGCGATGAGCTCCCGGGTGTGCTGCGTGACGAGCGCCGGCGAGACGCCGAGCTCGCGCGCGAGGTCGGCCCGCGAGGTCGGGCCATTGCTGCCGATGTGGGCGAGCATGGCCGATCGCGTCAGATCGGTGCGTGGATTCGGGTGGGCCACAGGAACCCCTTTGTTCAGGACTGAAAGAACGGTAGAGCACAGCGAGGGCGAACGTCAACTCACAGCCTGATCTCCCGGGCCGAGAGCCCGGCGGCCGAACTCACCTCTTGACGAGCCCGTTCGACTACGGAATATTCCCGGCTAAATACAGACCCGAACAAAGGGGTTCCCATGTCTGATGCCGTCGGCGCTCCCCGCGCGCTGAACGATCCGCACCGCTCGCGTCTCGCCGCGCTTCCGCGCCGGACCGCGGGATTCGTCCTGGCACTGGTCGCGGGGCTGGTCTTCACGCTGCTCGCCGCTCCGCCCGCCCACGCCAACACACTCGACGGGGTCTGGCACAACCCGTACGGGGCCGACGAGCTGTATGCGACGCAGCCGACGGAGCGTTCACCACGCGACCCGATGGCCGGCGACAACGTCACCGTCCGGGCGACGACGTGGCCGGTGGCGCCGGGCCAGTCGGTCTGGGTGACGTGGAGCGTGAACGGCGTCGCGCAGACTCCGCGCGGGGCATCCTGGGACTACAACTCCGGCAACAACACGTATTGGAAGCTCGATCTGGGTTCCTTCGCCCGGGGCGACGTCGTCGAGTACACGGTTCACGCCGACGTCAACGGCGGTGGGCAGCGCAGCTCAGGGCCGTTCTCCTTCACCACGACATCCTGGAGCACGGTCACCGACGTCACGTCGGTCGTCGACAACGGCACTTCCGTCGACATCGTCACGGGAGACAGCGCTGGCGATTTCACGCCGAAGGTGCGCTTCGCCTTCCCGCGCCTCGACGGCTTCGACGTGCAGATCGCACCCACGGGCGCGGGGCTCGAGCTGAGCGGGCTGCCGGACTACACCGTCACCGACGGCGCGAGCCAGGTCGAGATCGCCACCGACGAGCTCGTCCTCCGGATCAACAAGAACCCCTATCGCCTGTCGGTCTACGAGGGCGACGGCACGACGCTCATCACCCGCCAGTACGACCCCGCGGTCTTCCGGAACATCGGTTGGGCGAGCGACGGCGAAACGACTGTGACCCGCATCGAGGATCACTTCCTCACACCCACGGGCGAACGGTTCGAGGGGTTCGGCGAACGGTACGACCGGCTCGACCACCGGGGAACCGACGTGCACAACTACGCCTACAACCAGTACCAGGACCAGGGCGCGACGCGCCGCACCTACTACTCGGTGCCGTACTTCGCCAACTCCGCCGGCTACGGCATCCACGTGCCGAGCACGCGCTATGCGATCTTCAATCTCGCGACGCACCTCGACGACATGGCCGGATTCACGGTCGACACGGGAGGCGCCCTGGACTCCACGCTGACGTACCAGTTCTTCACCGGCGACCAGACCGAGATGCTCGACGACTTCACGGCCGAGACCGGCCGTCCGCTCCTTCCGCCGAAGTGGGCGTTTGGACTCTGGGGCTCCGCCAACGAGTGGAACAACCAGGCCGAGGTCGAGGCCTGGCTCGACCAGGTGGAGAGCTCCGGCATCCCGCACAGCGTGCTCGTGCTCGAGCAGTGGAGCGACGAGGCGACGTTCTACCTCTGGAAGGACGCGCAGTACACCCCCACCGACGGCAGCACGCCGCTGCAGTACGACGACCTCACGTTCCCCAGCGGAGGTGCGTGGAGCGACCCCAAGCAGATGATTGCCGAGGCGCACGCCCAGAACGTCAAGGTGCTCCTCTGGCAGATTCCGGTGCTGAAGGAGAACTTCACCTCCAACCCGGCCACGGCGCCGCAGCAGCACCTCAACGACAAGGCGTATGCGCAGGCCCAGGGCTACCTGGTCGACGACGGCACGGGGCAGCCGTACCGCATCCCCACCGGACAGTGGTTTGGAGACAGCACGGTGCCCGACTTCACAGATGCCGAGGCCACGGACTGGTGGATGGACAAGCGGCGGTACCTCGTCGAGGAGCTCGGTGTCGACGGCTTCAAGACCGACGGGAGCGAGGCGCTCTTCGGGCGTGACCTGATCGTCAGCGACGGGCGCCGCGGTGACGAGATGCACAACGCCTACCCGAACGAGTACACCTCCGCCTACAACGACTTCGTGCAGGAGACGACGGGCGCCGACGGCACGATCTTCAGCCGGGCGGGCACCTCCGGCGGCCAGAGCGAATCCATCTTCTGGGCCGGGGACCAGGCGTCGACGTTCGGCGCTTTCCAGGAGGCCGTCCGGGCCGGGCAGAGCGCGGGCCAGTCGGGAGTGCCGTTCTGGGCCTGGGACCTCGGCGGCTTCACCGGGTCGTTCCCAAGCGCGGAGCTGTATCTGCGCTCGACCGCTCAGGCGGTGTTCTCGCCGATCATGCAGTACCACTCGGAGAAGGCCGACCCCAGTCCGTCCGAGGCGCGCACGCCCTGGAACGTGCAGGCGCGCACCGGGAACACCACTGTCGTCCCCACCTTCGCCCGTTACGCGAACGTACGGATGAACCTCGTGCCCTATCTGTACACGGAGGCGGACGACAGCGCGACGACGGGTGTGCCGATGATGCGCGCGATGAGCCTCGCGTTCCCCGACGACCCGGATGCCGCGCAGTACGACCAGCAGTACATGTTCGGGTCTCAGCTGCTGGTCGCACCGATTACGCACCAGGGCCAGACCGTGAAAGACGTCTACCTGCCCGAGGGCGAGTGGTACGACTTCTGGAACGGCGGACGCGCGAGCGGCGAGGGCGTGAAGATGTACGACGCCGGACCCGACGGCATCCCCGTATACGCTCGCGCCGGAGCGGTCATCCCGCTCAACCTCAACGACGCGTACGAGGTGGGCGGCACGATCGACAACGACGTGGAGAGCTACGACAACCTCGTGTTCCGCGTTTACCCCTCCGGTGAGAGCAGCTACGAGTACTTCGAAGACCAAGCGAACGCGCACCGCCGGATCGATGTCTCGGCCGACCGCGCAGCGCGCACGGTCGAGGTGTTTGCTCCCGCGCTCACGACCGCGAGCACCTTCCAGGCGTCGGGCACCAAGCCCGACACCGTGACCGTCGCGGGCTCGGCACTGCCTGAGGTCAACAGCGTGAGCGCGCTGGCCGCATCCACCGAGGCCTGGTACTGGGATGCGAAGCAGCAGCTGAC
This sequence comes from Microbacterium sp. FG3, assembly GCF_057809335.1. Taxonomy (NCBI): domain Bacteria; kingdom Bacillati; phylum Actinomycetota; class Actinomycetes; order Micrococcales; family Microbacteriaceae; genus Microbacterium; species Microbacterium sp. FG3. The sequence goes on from NZ_JBMDJT010000001.1 coordinate 111,903, forward strand.
GTACGTGAAGGTCGGTGCGAGCACCGGCGAGCGCACGATCCTCCTGCTGGGCGTCGACAAGGCCGGGTACGAGGCCGAGTTCGCGGGTCATACGGCCGTCTCGACGAACGCCGACCACCCGGGCTACACCGGGCTCGGCTTCGTCGACGGCTTCGCGAACGCAGGAGACGCGGTGGAGTTCGACGTGTGGGCCGAGGAGAACGGCGCGCACCAGCTCCGCTTCCGCTACGGAAACGGAGCTGCGACCCCCGCCACCCGCACGATCCGGGTCGACGGAGCGCCTCTGGGAACGCTGTCGCTTCCGCCCACCGGGTCGTGGAGTTCGTGGGGCACGGCCTCGATCGACGTGACCCTCCCACCCGGACGCCACGCCGTACGGATCGAGTACGCCGGAGGCGATTCCGGCGGCGTCAACCTCGACAACCTCGTCCTCGCGCGCTGAGCGCACACGTGAAAGGGAGAAGAACCATGCCTGCTCTTCCGTGGCGCCGCACGACGGCGCTCGCGCTCACCACGGCGGTGACGGCCGCGACCCTGGTCGCCGTCGGGGTGAACGACGCCGGTCAGGCGGCGGCTGCTCCCCTGGGCGTGCAACGCGCGCAGTTCCAGTCGGGGTCGAGCTACCTCGTCGTCGAGGTGCTCGATGACGACCTCGTCCACTTCGAGCTGGCCGGGGGCGGCACCGCCCCCGGCACGGGCTCCCCGCTGTTCACGACGCCTCAGGTCGCGAAGCACGACTACGCGGGACCCGACGTGTTCACCCAGACCGGGTCTGTTCTGCAGACCGCGGCGATGCGCATCGAGGTCGATCCCGCGGATCTGTGCGTGACGGCCACCGACATCACCCGCACCCCGAACCTTGTACTGCACGAGGCGTGTCCCGCCGACCTCGGCCAGGCGTGGAAGGGGCTGAACATCACGAAGTCGGCGATGGAGAACGCCTACGGTCTCGGGCAGCAGTTCTTCACGGGCGGCAGCGCGGACGGCGACTGGGTGGGCCGCACCCGCACCCCGGGTGGCACCTACGGCAACGCGATGGTGTTCGACCCCGAGAACGGGCCGGTCGGCAACACGCAGATCCCGGTGCTCTTCGCGGTCGGCGATGACAACGCGAACTACGGGCTGTTCGTCGATCAGCTGTACAAGCAGGAATGGAACCTCACCGGCGACCCGTGGACGGTGCGCATGTGGGGCGACCAGGTGCGCTGGTACCTCATGAGCGGCGACGACCTGCCCGACCTTCGCCACGACTACATGGAGCTGACGGGCACCCCGCCCGTGCCGCCGAAGAAGGCGTTCGGGCTCTGGGTGTCGGAGTTCGGCTACGACAACTGGAGCGAGGTCGACAATACGATCGCGGGCCTGCGCTCGGCCGACTTTCCGGTCGATGGCGCGATGCTCGACGTACAGTGGTTCGGGGGCGTCACCGCCAACTCGGACGACACCCGTATGGGCACCCTCGATTGGGACACGTCGAGGTTTCCCGACCCTGCGGGAAAGATCGCCGACCTCGCCGAGGACGGCGTCGGCATCATCCCGATCGAGGAGTCGTACGTCGGTCGCAACCTGCCGGAGCACGCCCGGATGGCGGCGGACGGTTACCTCGTGCGCTCCGGCTGCGCTACGTGCCCGCCGGTGTACCTGACGGGGAACCCCTGGTGGGGCAAGGGCGGGATGATCGACTGGACGCAGCCGGAAGCCGGCGCCGTCTGGCACGACGAGCAGCGCCAGCATCTCGTCGACGAGGGCGTACTGGGCCACTGGCTCGATCTCGGCGAACCGGAGATGTACGACCCGAACGACTGGACCGCCGGCGTCATCCCCGGCAAGCACGCGCACGCCGACTATCACAACGCGTACAACCTGCTGTGGGCGCAGAGCATCGCCGACGGGTACGCCGACAACGGCGTGCAGAAGCGTCCCTTCATGCTGACACGCGCCGCGGCCGCCGGCATCCAGCGTCATGGCGCGGGCATGTGGTCAGCCGACATCGGGTCGACCATGAAGGCGCTCGGGAGCCAGCAGAACGCGCAGATGCACATGTCGATGTCGGGGATCGACTATTACGGCTCCGACATCGGCGGGTTCCGGCGGGAGATGGCCGACGGCGACGTGAACGAACTCTACACCCAGTGGTTCGCCGACAGCGCGTGGTTCGACACTCCGCTCCGGCCGCACACCGAAAATCTCTGCAACTGCCTCGAGACGAGCCCCGACTCGATCGGCGACGTCGCGAGCAACCGCGAGAACCTGGTGCGCCGCTACGAGCTGGCTCCGTACTACTACTCGCTCGCGCACCGCGCTCACCAGTTCGGCGAGCCGCTCGCTCCCCCGCTCGTGTACTACTACCAGAACGACGACAACGTTCGCGAGATGGGGCATCAGAAGATGCTCGGGCGCGACCTGCTGATCGCGATCGTCGCCGGAGAGGGCGAGCGGGAACGCGACGTGTACCTTCCGGCGGGCGAGTGGATCGACATCCACACGAACGAGCGCATCCAGAGCACGGGTCAGTGGATCGACAACGTGCCGCTGTGGCGTGACGGCGTCTTCACCCTGCCGGCGTACGCCCGGGCGGGGGCGATCATCCCGAAGGCCTTCGTCGACGCCTCCACGAAGGACATCACCGGCAAGCGCGAGGATGCCGCGGTGCGCAACGAGCTGATCGCAACCGTTTACGCCGACGACGTCGCGAGCGACTTCACCCTGTACGAGGATGACGGCGCGACGACCGCATACGCCGACGGGGCTGTCAGGACCACGCAGATCAGCCAATCGCTCACGAACGGCGTGGCCACGGTGACGGTGGGAGCGGCATCTGGAACCTACTCCGGTGCGCCCTCCACCCGTCCCACGGTCGTCGAGCTTGTCACTGACGGCACGCAGGCCTCGACCGTCTCCCTCGGCAGCGTTCCGCTGACGGAGCACGCGAACAAGGCGGCGTTCGACGCGGCGAGCAGCGGCTGGTACAACGCCGGCGGGGGGCTCGTTGTGGCCAAGGCGGCGAGCAGTTCGGTGAACACCGCCAAGACCTTCTCGTTCACGCTCGGTGAGGAGTCGGTCTGGGCGACGTTCTCCTGCGAGAACGCCACGACGACCTTCGGTCAGTCAGTGTACGTCGTCGGAAATGTTCCGCAGCTCGGCAACTGGTCGCCGGCGGATGCCGTGAAGCTCGAGCCGAGCGCCTACCCCACCTGGACCGGGGTGGTGCGGAACCTGCCGCCGTCGAGCACGGTCGAATGGAAGTGCATCAAACGTCAGGAGGCCGGCCTGCCGAACACGGCGGATGCGTGGGAGCCCGGCGGGAACAACATCCTCTCGACGCCACCTTCCGGCTCGGCGGGGATAACCACCGGCGCCTTCTGACCCAGGGGGGCTCGATCCCGGTCGCCAGCGCAAGCGCGGCGGCCGGGGTCGACGCATGTTAGATCAGTACGCGAAGGAACCAGCCCTCTACGACACCGGCCTCGACCCCGCCGAAGGGCTCTGGCACCGGTCAGGCTGGATCGGACAACACTGACACGCCCGACGCCATCCACTCTTTTTGGCCGATAACCCCCTCTTGGCTCAGACCTGGCCCGGGCACGACGAAACCCCCGCGATCCAGGGATCGGCGGGGGTTTCGGGTGGCGGTGACGGTGGGATTTGAACCCACGGTAGGGGGTTGCCCTACACAACTTTTCGAGAGTTGCACCTTCGGCCGCTCGGACACGTCACCGGGGTCGAGTTTACGCGACGTTCTCCTGGCGCGCCAATCGGCGGCGCCCCGCCCGCGAGAATCCAGGCCCGCGCCGAGAATCCGCGGGCGCCTGGATTCTCAGCACGGGGATGGATTCTCGCCGCTCATCCGAGCCCCGCGGCGAGCGGGCTCAGTGCTCGTCCTCCATGAGCATGCCGACCGAGGTGGCGCAGGCGTCGCCGCGCCAGGCCTCGAGGCCCTCGCGCACGGCGAAGGCGGCGATGATGAGGCCGGTGATCGCGTCGGCCCACCACCAGCCCAGCAGGCTGTTGAGCACGAGGCCCGCGAGCACCGCCGCCGACAGGTAGGTGCAGATGAGGGTCTGCTTCGAGTCGGCCACGGCCGTGGCCGATCCGAGCTCGCGGCCGGCGCGACGCTCAGCGAACGACAGGAACGGCATGATCGCCACGCTGAGCGCCGTGATGACGATGCCGAGCGTCGAATGCTCCACGTCCGCGCCGCCGACGAGGGCCAGGACCGACGTGACGGTGACGTACGCGGCGAGCGCGAAGAAGGCCACGGCGATGACGCGCAGCGTGCCGCGCTCCCAGCGCTCCGGGTCGCGCCGCGTGAACTGCCACGCGACGGCGGCGGCCGAGAGCACCTCGATCGTCGAATCCAGGCCGAACGCGACGAGCGCGGCCGACGAGGCCGCAGCTCCCGCGGCGATGGCGACGACCGCCTCGACGACGTTGTAGCCGATGGTCGCGGCGACGATCCAGCGGATGCGCCGCTGCAGGACGGATCGCCGATCGGCAGACGCGGTGGCGGTCATGCGCAGGTGCAGCTCTCTCCGGCGCAGCAGCCGGGCTCGACGTACAGGACCACGCGCAGCAGCTCGTCGAGCGCGGGCGCGAGGTGGGCATCGGCCAGCCGGTACCAGCTGCGGCGCCCCTCGGGCACGGCCTCGACGAGCCCACAGCCGCGCAGGCACGCGAGGTGGTTGGACATCGACTGCCGCGACACCCCGAGCGCGTCGGCGAGGTCCGCCGGGTAGGCCGGCGCCTCGCGCAGCGCGAGCAGCACGCCGACGCGGGTGGGATCGGAGAGGGCGTGGCCGAAGCGGGCGAGCGCGGCCGTGTGCGTCACGGTGGCGGTGGCGGTGGCGGTCGACATGGATGCGATAGTACACGTTTCGATGTACCGTCAAACCCGCGGCACGCGCCCCGGTGTCTCCGGCCCGGCATAGCCTGGGCGCATGAGCGCTCCCTCGCAGACGCGCGTGCTGTGGATCGCGATCCTCGCCTCGTTCGTCGCCTTCCTCGACGGCACGGTCGTGAACGTCGCCCTTCCCGCGATCGACCGCGAGCTGGGCGGCGGGCTCACGACGCAGCAGTGGGTGGTGGACGGCTACCTCGTCACGCTCGGTGCGCTCATCCTCGTCGCCGGATCGGTGAGCGACGCGTCCGGGCGAGCGCTCGTGCTGCGGATCGGCCTCGTCGGGTTCGGCATCGCCTCGATCGCGATCGCGCTCGCGCCCGATCCGCTCATCCTCGTCATCGCGCGCATGCTGCAGGGCGCGGCCGGCGCGTTCCTCGTGCCGAGCTCGCTCGCGCTCATCACCTCGACGTTTGAGGGGCCGGCGCAGTCGCGCGCCATCGGCACGTGGACCGCGCTCACGACGGGCGCGATGATCGCCGGGCCGCTCATCGGCGGCGCCCTGGTCGATCTGGCGAGCTGGCGCCTGGCCTTCCTCATCAACGTCGTGCCGATCGGCATCACGCTGTGGCTGCTGCGTGGCATGACCGATCCGCCCCGCCGCCCCGACGCGCGCATCGACGTGCTCGGCGCGGCGCTGTGCGTGCTCGGATTCGGCGCGCTCGTGTTCGGCCTCATCGAGCAGCCGAACCTCGGCTGGGCGCACCCGGCCATCCCCGGCTCGCTCGCCGGCGGCGCGATCCTCTTCGCCCTCTTCCTGCTGCGCCAGCGCACGGCGCGCTCGCCGATCCTGCCGTTGGACGTGTTCCGCGTGCGCAACTTCTGGACGGGCAACGTCGCCACGGCGCTCATCTACGGTGCACTCTCGCTCAACGGCTTCGTCGTGGCGGTCTACCTGCAGGAGGGCGCCGGGCTCTCGGCGACCCTCGCGGGCCTGGCGAGCCTGCCCACGACGATCCTCATGATCCTGCTCAGCTCGCGGATCGGCGCGCTCTCGGGCCGCTGGGGCGCGCGGATCTTCATGACGGTCGGGCCGCTCGTCATGGCTGCGGGATCGCTGCTGCTGCTCGCCGTCGCGCCGGAGTTCGACTACTGGTGGCAGGTGCTGCCGGCCATGATCGTGTTCGGCCTCGGGCTGTCGATCACCGTCTCGCCGCTGACGGCCGCGATCCTGGGCGCGATCGAGCCCGCGCGCAGCGGCATCGCGAGCGCCGTCAACAACGCAGTCTCGCGCGTGGCCGGCCTCGTCGCCATCGCCGCGATCGGCACCATCGTGGGCGGCACCCTCGACCTCGAGGGCTTCCACCGGGCCGCGATCGTCGTCGCCGCGCTCATGGCGGCGGGCGGCATCGCGTCGTGGCTCGGGATCCGCAACGACGCGCGGCGGGCGGAACCGCCCGACGCGAACTAGAGCACATCTGGCCCTAGCTCGAGCTCGACGGGCGAGGCATCCTCCTGGAATCACCTTCCCTCGCGGTATATAAATGTTCCGTCGAGGGAAGGTTTTTACATGGAGTTCGTGACGACGGAGGAGGCCGCGAAACGGCTGGGCGTGTCCACGCGCCGTGTCGTCGACATGCTCACGAGCAAGCAGCTCGCAGGACAGAAAGTGCACCGCAGCTGGCTCGTGTCAGCCGCGGCCGTCGACGAGCGCGAGCGACTGCAGCACAGCCACGGCCGGCCGGTGAAGGCGACCACGGCGCGCGCGGTGATCGGCGCGCTGTCAGCGGGCACCGCGCTTCCGGTGAGGCAGCAGGCCATCGTGCAGCACCGGGGGGCCGGGCAGCTCGCCGCGGCGCTGGCGCGCTCGGTGAGGGTAGAACGGTTCGCGACCCGAAGCCCAGAGCTCGCAGCCGAGCACCTGCACTTCACGGGAGAGAACGCACTCGCGCAGATCGTCGCCCACGCGGGCGACGCTCTTGCCGGGCGGGCCCGGCAGCTGCACGGCTATCCGAAGGACATGAGTTTCGAGGATCTCGTCGACCACGCCATGCTCGTGCGCGACGACGAGAACCCGCGGGTGGTGCTCTACCGGTTCGAGGACGAGATCTTCCCTTGGCGCAGCACGCCGGCCGCGCTGGTCGCCGTGGATGCGGCGCGCAGCGAGGTCTCCCGGGTGCGCGCGGCAGGCCTCGAGGCGCTGGAGTGGATGAGGAGCCGATGGCTGGCCGAGCTCACGTAGTCGAGGTGCCGGCGGAGATCCCGCCGTGGCCACTGGCGTTCGAGGTCGCCGCCTCGACTCCACCCGGCAGCTGGGCGCTCGTCGGCGGGCTCATGGTGCACGTGCACGCGCTGCGCGCCGGAATCGAGGCCACCCGTCCGACAAACGACATCGATCTGCTGCTGAACATCGGGGCGAACTCCGTCTCCCATGTCGCCGGCCCTCTCACCCGGCTCGGATTCGTCGCCGTGGACCCGTCGCCGGGTAACCCCATCCATCGCTTCACGAGAGGCGAGGAGGACGTCGTCGACGTGATGGTCGCGCGCGACGTGCGCGCGCGCACGCGCTGGCAGCTGCGCTCGCCCGGCGCAGCGCAGGCGCTGCAGCGGCGCGACACCTACACGCTCAGCTCGACCGCCAGGTCGGCGACCGTCGAGGTTCCGGACGAGCTCGGCGCGATCATCGCCAAGGCCGCCGCGTACGCGGTGGACTCTCGCAACCCCGGGCGACACCTCGAGGACCTCGCCGTCCTCGCCGCGGCCGCCGGGAACCCGCGCACCCTCGCCCTGGGCACTCTCACCCGCAAGGATCGCCAGCATCTTCGCCGGGTCATCCCGTACCTGGCCGAGGACCGGCACCCAGCGTGGCGAGTGCTCGGCTCCTACGATCAGACGATCGGTCAGAGAGTGTGGGCGGCGATCACCACGGCGTGCACACCATGAGCACGGGCGATGCCGCAGAGCAGCTGCCACGACCTCGAAGGCGCATGCCGGTGACCCGCCGCCCCGCAGGCATGCCGCGGGTCCGCGCGCGCCTACGGCCCGCAGTCGCACCACGAACCTCGTAGCCACGCGACTGTATGGGCTCGCAATCAGCGGACGCGGGCTAGTCCACCGCTGCCCGGGCGCACCGGGGGAAATCCCGTGTCACCGGGGATTCCGGTGAATCCTCGGCGGCGCGCCGGTGAACACTCCCGCGCGCCGATGCGGCGGCACGCGGGCGGGCCTAGCTTCTGCGGTGACGGCTGTGCCCGCGGCCGTCACGCCTGAATCGAAGGAGATCTCCCGTGCGCATCACATCCGTCTCCGCGTTCGCGGCGGCCGCCGCGCTCGCCGCCGTCGCGGCGCCACTGCCGGCCGCCGCCGCCGAGGCCACCGGCGATCTCATCGTCACCCGCTTCGACGACCGCTTCGCCGACGGCCTCTACGACCCGTCCCTCACGGCACCCTCCGGCGACGCGGACCGCCTCAACACCGCGCTGCCCGTGCAGCTCGTCGACGTCAACGGCGAGCGCTGGTACGTGAGCGCAGACGAGGACGGCCTCTACCGCTTCGATGACGTGCCCGTCGGGCCCGCGAAGCTCTACCTGATGTACCCGAACAACCCTCCCGGCGAGGTGCTCTTCGACGCGACGGGCGCCGAGAGCGCCGCCGACATCACCCGGCTCGACACGGCGGAGTACTTCGGCCTGCAGGGCGTGCTGGACGTCGTCATCGACGAGGACGGCGAGGAGCGGCTCATCGGCATGTCGGCGCTGCGCCTGGCGGCCAACGTCGAGCTCGCCGACGGCACCCCGATCTCGGGGGCGAGCGTCGAACTCGGCTCGGGCGGCGACTGGTACCCCGCCACGGAGTACGGCTTCGCCGGCGGCGAGGGCACGTACGAGGCGTTCCGCCCCGAGGGCGGCTACGTGCGGCACCTGCCGGGGCAGCTCGGCGTGCGCATCGACGCGCCGGAGGGCTACGACGTCGCCGAGGTGACGGCCGCCGAAAACAACGAGTTCGCCGTGACCGAGGCCGACGGCGCGTGGTGGTTCAGCTCGACCGAGGTGTGGAACTACTTCTGGAACCCCGCGTTCACGATCACGCTCGAGGAGGCCGCGCCGACCGACAGGACCGCGCCGACCGCCACGGTCAAGCAGGGCGCCGAGTTCACCACGGGCGACGCGAGCGGCTACGGCCGCGTCAGCTACAAGCTGCACGACGAGGGCAAGATCGACCGCGTCGAGATCAACGGCGTCGAGAAGGACCTCGTCGACAACGTCTGGTCGGACGTCAACTTCATCGCGCCGGGCGCCTTCGGCGCCACGGCGGGCCGGAACACGATGGTCGTCTACGACGTGGCCGGCAACGCCACGACGGTGTCGTTCACGCTCGACGCCACCGCCCCGACGGCGACCGTGAAGTCGGGCGAGACCTACACGGTCGGCGACGAGGCGGGCTACGACAGGATCAGCTTCAAGCTGCACGACGGCGGCAAGGTCGACCGGGTCGAGATCAACGGCGTCGTGAAGGACCTCACGAACAACGCGTGGTCGGACGTCAACTTCATCCGCCCCGGCGTCTTCGGCGGCCGCAGCGGCGAGAACACGATGATCGTGCACGACATCGCGGGCAATTCCCGCGAGGTGACGTTCACCCTGAACTGATCCAGCCCGCGCGGCCCCTCTTCCACAGGGAGAGGGGCCGCGCGCTGCCTGTCGGACGCCCCGCCTACCCTGGAGGCATGGCCTCGAAGCGACCCGCACCCGCCCCGTTCCGGTGCACGGAGTGCGGATGGACGACCGCGAAGTGGGTCGGCCGCTGCGGGGAGTGCCAGCAGTGGGGCACCGTCGTCGAGGCGGTGCAGGCGCCTGCGGCCCGGCGCGTGGAGTCGATGGTCCCCACGGCGGCCGCCACGCCGATCACGCGGATCGAGACGAGCGAGGCACCGCGCCGCCCCAGCGGCATCGGCGAGTTCGACCGGGTGCTGGGCGGCGGCGTCGTGCCGGGCGCGGCGATCCTGCTCTCGGGCGAGCCGGGCGTGGGCAAGTCGACGCTGCTGCTCGAGGTCGCGGCGCGAGCGGCCAGCGAGGGCCGTCGCGTGCTGTACGTGAGCGCCGAGGAGTCGCCGGCGCAGGTGCGGCTGCGCGCGGAGCGCACGGGCGCGCTGCACGACGAGCTGTACCTGGCGAGCGAGACCGATCTGGCCACGATCCTGGGGCACATCGACTCGGTGCAGCCTCAGCTCGTCATCGTCGACTCCGTGCAGACGGTCTCGTCCTCGCTGTCGGACGGCGCGGCCGGCATGCCCGGCCAGGTGCGCGAGGTCGCGGCCACGCTCATCCGGGTGGCGAAGGATCGGGACCTGCCGATCATCCTCGTCGGGCACGTCACGAAAGACGGCCAGGTCGCGGGACCGCGGCTGCTCGAGCACCTCGTCGACGTCGTGTGCCAGTTCGAGGGCGATCGCCAGACCGCGCTGCGCTTCGTGCGCGCGCTGAAGAACCGCTTCGGGCCGACGGACGAGGTGGGCTGCTTCGAGATGACCGGCGACGGCATCTTCGAGGTGCCCGACCCGAGCGGCCTGTTCCTGTCGCAGGGCTCCCCCGAGCCGGGCACATGCGTGGCCATCGCGCTCGAGGGCCGCCGCGCGCTGCCCGTGGAGGTGCAGGCCCTCACCATCCCGACGAGCGCGCCGAACCCGCGGCGCGTGGTGCACGGCGTCGACGCCTCGCGCGTGGCGATGGTGCTCGCGGTACTCGAGCGGCGGGCCGGCATCAAGACGAGCGACCAGGACGTCTACGTCTCGACCGTGGGAGGGGTGCGGTTCACCGAGCCGGCGGCCGACCTCGCGATCGCGATCGCCGTGGCCGGCTCGGTGCGCAACTTCAAGGTGCCTCGGCAGCTCGCGGCGATCGGCGAGCTCAGCCTTGCGGGCGAGGTGCGGCCCGTCGCCCAGGCGGATCAGCGCCGCACGGAGGCCGCCCGCCTCGGCTACCGCCAGGTGGTCGACAACGGCGCCAAGCGCCTGCGCACCGCGCTCGACCACGTGCAGGCGAGCGGCCCGAGGCCCCTCGACGACGTGCCCGACTTCTGATCGGCTCCGACGCCCGGACTACGAGAGGCGCCGCTCGAGGCGCACGGTGGACCTCGCGGTCACCGGTTCCGACCCTGTCGGCGGCGCGGCGTCACGAAGAACAGCGCGAGCGGGACGATCACGCCCGCCGCGCACAGACCGAGCGACAGCCACGGGGACATGCCCCCATCCTGTCAGCGATCCGGGCGGCCCGGAACCCCTCCGGCCGTCAGGCCTCGAGGGCGGCCAGCAGGTCGGACGGGGAGGCCTGCATGGGGTGCGGGCCCGCGATGTCGAGGAACACCGTCGTGATCTCGTCGGCGTGCGCGGCGAGGAACGTGCGCAGCCACTGCGGCGAGTAGACGCCGAACGCGGGCGGCAGGTTGGCCGGCTTGTGGCGCGCATCGCTGAACAGCAGCAGCGCCACCTCGCCCGTCGCCGGATCGCGGAAGGTCCAGACCTCCCCGCCCTCGAGCGGGTTGTCGCGCGGGCCGGGCTTGATGAGCGGCACGATCGTGTTGCCGTTGCGCAGCGCCAGCGCGACCGCGGCCATGTCCTGCTTCTCGAGCGCCTGCGCGAGCGCCTCCGAGCGCACGTCCTGCTCGGTCAGCTTCGGGGGCTTGCGCTTCTTGGCCATGGTTTCAGCCTAGGCGGGCGTGCGCGGCGGTGCCCGGCGTTGCGGTGGTCGCTTCATCTCCGCGGCCTCCGGCCGCTCCGTTCAGCGACCGATCCGGCCGCTCGGTTCAGCAGCCGAGGGGACGCAACCGATCCGGTGCGCCCCCTCGGTTGCCGGACGATCACTCCTTGTTCATGGCGTCCTGCGCGCGTCCCGCGATCTTCTCCACGGCGTCGGGCACCTCGGTCGTGCCGTAGAACCGCACGTCGGGGTGCGTGGGCGGCGGCATGGTGGCGCTCGTCGTGGGGCCGTCGTGGTACGTGAACTCGCCCTTGCCGTCGGGCGTCGGTCCCGACGCCCAGGGGCCCTCGCTCGCGGCGGCGCCGTCGCTGAAGTTCAGGTACTGGTACGACACCTCGCGGTGCTCCTTGTCGATCGGGAAGTTGCTGGGCACCGGCAGCTCCTCCACACCGTTCTCCTTCAGGTCCTCGATCACGGTGAGCCACTGGTTCTGGTGCATCGTGTCGCGTGCGAGCAGGAAGGCCAGCAGATCCCGCACGCCGGCGTCGTTGGTCATGTGGTACAGCCGCGCCACCTGCAGGCGCCCCTGCATCTCGCCGTTGGCGTTGGCCGTGAAGTCGGCCATGAGGTTGCCGCTGGCCGTGATGTAGCTGCCCTGCCACGGGTTGCCGTTGCTGTCGACGGGGCGGGCACCCGCTCCGGCGACGATCGCCTGCTGCTGGCTCGACCCCAGGGCGTCTGCGACAATGCGCGGAGCGCGGGCCGAGCTCGGGCGGAACCCCGATGCAGCGCGGCTCAGCCCAGGATGAACTGGCGCGACGACGTCGAGGCGATGCCGCCGATCTCCACCGCGAGGTGGTACGACGATCCGCCGGCGGGCGCCACCGGGCGCCCCTCGGAATCGCACGTGTCGACGGCCGAGCGGGTGCGGTCCCACACCACGGGCTCGGCGCTCGTGACCTCCTGCCCGGCGGCGAGCGTGACGACCATGTCGATGGGGTCACGCTGGCAGTCGGTGGAGCGCCACCAGGTGTCGTCGCCGCTCGTGATCGTGAAGCGCTGCTGCGAGGTGCCGACGTTGAACGTGCAGTCCACGTCGCCGGTGTTCACGAGCCGGATCGACAGCCGCGGCTGCTCGTCGGCGGCGTACACGTCCTTGTCGGTGAGCGCCTCCACCTGGATCGCGTTGGGATCGCAGGCCTGCGGCTCGGTGTCCGTCGGCGTGGGCTCGGGCTCCGGGGTCGGCGATCCGGAGGGGCCGGACGTCGGCTCGCCCGTCGGCAGCGGCGTGCTCGCGGAGGGCGTCGGCTCGGGCTCGGAGAACAGCGCCCCGATCGCCCGCCACGGCTGGGCGTTGACGGCCCAGACGACGCCGGCGGTGATGCCGCCGACGACGAGCAGCGCGAGCAGGAGCACCGCGATCCGCCGACGCCGGTAGACGGCGGGGGAATGACGGCGGGCGCTCACGTCTTCAGGGTAGGCGTCGGCGCGGCTCAGAGCCGCTTGAGCATGCGGGTGTTGCCGAGGGTGTTCGGCTTGACGTGCGCGAGGTCGAGGAACTCGGCCACGCCCTCGTCGGGGCTGCGCACGAGCTGCGAGTACACATCGGGGTCGACGATCTGCTCGCCGATGGGCGTGAAGCCGCGGCGCGAGAAGAAGTCGACCTCGAAGGTCAGGCAGAACAGGCGGTTCACGCCCAGCTCGCGGGCGTTGTCCTCGAGGCGTTCGACGATCGCGCGGCCGACGCCGCGGTGGAGCCAGTCGTCGCGCACGAGCAGCGTGCGCACCTCGCCCAGGTCCTCCCACATCACGTGCAGCGCGCCGCAGCCGACGACCTCGCCCGCCGCCTCGGCCACGACGAACTCGTGTGTCGCCTCGTACAGGACGACGAGGTCCTTGCCCAGCAGGATCCGGCGCTGCACGTACGGCTCGAGCATGTCGCGGATCGGCAGGATGTCGGCCGTGCGCGCGGGCCGCACCAGGAACTCGCTCATCCCTCCAGGGTATGGGCCGGTTGCTCGACGCCGCCTGCGCGCCGGATCGGGACGTCCGGATAGAGTCCTCGGGTACGTCCGCGCCGTCGAAGAGGTCTCATGTCGTCACCGGAACCGCAGCCCGGCCAGCGGGTCGTCATCCGCTACACGGACGGCGGATCGCCGACCGACGCCGTCGGCTCGGTCACGGCCGCCGCCGAGTCGTCCGTGACCGTCGAGACCAAGCGCGGCGCGGTGACGATCCCGCGCGAGACGATCCTGCTCGTGCACGAGCTGCCGCCCGCGCCCACGCGGCCGGGCGCGCTGCACCGGATCGTGTCGGCCGAGGATCTGCAGCGGATCGCCGCCGCCACGTGGCTGCCGGAGGACTCGGCGTGGCTGCACGCCGACAACCTCAGGGCCGAGGAGCGCGACGAACCGCCGAGCGTGCAGGCCGGCTGGCTGCTGCGCGCCAACGGCGGCGAGACGCACCGCGCGAACTCCGCCCTGCCCCTGGGCGATCCGGGCATGCCGCCCGAGCAGGCGCTCGAGCTCGTGACGGCGTGGTTCGCCGAGCGGGATCAGCGGCCGGCGTTCCTCATCCACTCGTCCGCGGGCACGACCGAGCTCGCGCCCGCATGCGCGGCGATCGCACCGCGGTTCCGCGACGCGGGGCTCGCGCCGTCGAAGCCGACGCTCGTGCTGACGGCCGCGACGCGCGAGGTCGCCGGCGGCGCCGACCGGCCGGCCGAGGCCGCGCCCGGCGGACTCGAGATCGTCGAGCACGACGAGCCGCACGCCGTGCACTTCGAGGCGTGGGGGCGCCCGGTCGGCTCCCCCGGCCACGAGGCCTACCGCCGACTGCTGTGCGGCCCCGAGTCGCGCACCTTCTTCTCAGCGATCGAGCGGGGTGCCGATGGCGCCACGACGCTCGTCGGCACCGTGCGGCTGGCGATGGCGCAGAAGTGGGCCGTGGTCTCCGACCTCGTCGTCGCGCCGGCCTACCGGCGCCGCGGGGCGGGCCGGGCCCTCGTGCGCGCGGCCGCCGCGGGAGCCGCCGTGCGCGGTGTGCGCTCCGCCCTCGTGCAGGTGCAGGCGGGCAACGAGGCCTCGCTCGGGCTCATGGCCTCCCTCGGCTTCACCGAGCACCACCGCTACTGGCACGCGCGCGTGCCGGAGTAGGCCGCCGCTCCGGTTGCGGTGGTCGCTTCATCTGCGCGGCCTCCGGCCGCTCCGTTCAGCAACCGAGGGGTCACCGCCCCGGGCGACGCGAAAGGGCGGCCCCCGGAGGGACCGCCCTTTCGTGCGTCAGGTCAGCTGCCGAGCGCCAGATCCGGCGTGCCGGAGATGCCGCCGGCGGTGTTCACGCCCACCGCCACGCGCTCGCCGCGCGGGGCGTTCTCGAACGTGAACCGGCCGTCCTCGACGTCCACCTTGATGTGGTGGCCGGCCTCGAGGGTGCCGGCGAGGATGCGCTCCGAGAGCTGGTCCTCGATCTCGTGCTGCATCGCGCGGCGCAGCGGGCGGGCGCCGAGCGCCGGGTCGAAGCCGATCTCGATGAGGCGCTCCTTGGCGGCGCGCGACAGCTCGATCGTCATGTCGCGGTCGAGCAGTCGGTCGTTGAGGCGCTTCGTGAACAGATCCACGATCTGGATCAGCTCCTCCTTCGACAGCTGCGGGAACACGATGATGTCGTCCACGCGGTTGAGGAACTCGGGCTTGAAGTGGCGCTTGAGCTCCTCGTCGACCTTGCCCTTCATCCGCTCGTACGTCGTGGTCGAGTCGCCCTCGATCTGGAAGCCGACCGGGCCACCGGCGATCGCCGACGAGCCGAGGTTCGTCGTCATGATGATCACGGTGTTCTTGAAGTCGACCACGCGGCCCTGACCGTCGGTCAGACGACCCTCCTCGAGGATCTGCAGCAGCGAGTTGAAGATGTCCGGGTGCGCCTTCTCGATCTCGTCGAAGAGCACGACCGAGAACGGCTTGCGGCGCACCTTCTCGGTGAGCTGCCCGCCCTCCTCGAACCCGACGAATCCCGGAGGGGCTCCGAACAGGCGCGAGACGGTGTGCTTCTCGCCGAACTCGCTCATGTCGAGCGAGATGAGCGCGCCCTCGTCGTCGAACAGGAACTCCGCGAGCGCCTTGGCGAGCTCGGTCTTTCCGACGCCCGTGGGGCCGGCGAAGATGAACGAGCCCGAGGGGCGCTTCGGGTCCTTGAGGCCGGCACGCTGGCGACGGATCGTCTTCGAGAGGGCGGCGATCGCCTCCTCCTGGCCGATGACCCGCTCGTGCAGCGCCTTCTCCATGAAGACGAGGCGGCTGGTCTCCTCCTCGGTGAGCTTGAACACCGGGATGCCCGTGGCCTGCGCCAGCACCTCGGCGATCAGGCCCTCGTCGACCACCGCGTGCGACTCGATGCTGCCCGAGCGCCACTGCTTCTCGAGGCGCAGGCGCTCGCCCAGGAGCGCCTTCTCCTCGTCGCGCAGCGCGGCGGCCTTCTCGAAGTCCTGCTCCTCGCTGGCGGCCTCCTTCTGCTCGCGGACCTTGGCGATCTTCTCGTCGAACTCGCGCAGCTCCGGCGGGCTCGACAGGATCGACAGGCGCAGGCGGGCGCCGGCCTCGTCGATCAGGTCGATCGCCTTGTCGGGCAGGAAGCGGTCGCTGATGTAGCGGTCGCTGAGGTTCGCGGCCGACACGATCGCGCCGTCCGTGATCTGCACCTTGTGGAAGGCCTCGTAGTGGTCGCGCAGGCCCTTGAGGATGTTGATCGCGTGCGGCAACGACGGCTCGTTGACCTGGATCGGCTGGAAGCGGCGCTCGAGCGCGGCGTCCTTCTCGAAGTGCTTGCGGTACTCGTCGAGCGTCGTGGCGCCGATCGTCTGCAGCTCGCCGCGGGCGAGCAGCGGCTTCAGGATCGAGGCCGCGTCGATCGCGCCCTCGGCGGCGCCCGCACCCACGAGGGTGTGGATCTCGTCGATGAAGACGATGATGTCGCCGCGGGTGCGGATCTCCTTGGTCACCTTCTTGAGGCGCTCCTCGAAGTCGCCGCGGTAGCGCGATCCGGCGATCAGCGATCCCAGGTCGAGCGAGTACAGCTGCTTGTCCTTCAGCGTCTCGGGCACCTCGCCCTTGACGATCGCCTGCGCGAGGCCCTCGACGACGGCGGTCTTGCCGACGCCGGGCTCGCCGATCAGCACGGGGTTGTTCTTGGAGCGGCGCGAGAGGATCTGCATCACGCGCTCGATCTCCTTCTCGCGCCCGATGACCGGGTCGAGCTTGTTCTCGCGCGCGGCCTGCGTGAGGTTGCGGCCGAACTGGTCGAGCACCTGCGATCCGCCCTGAGCCTGCGCGGTCTGCTCGGCGCCGGCGCCCACGGCGGCCGGCTCCTTGCCCTGGTAGCCCGAGAGCAGCTGGATGACCTGCTGGCGCACCTTGTTCAGGTCGGCGCCGAGCTGCACGAGCACCTGCGCCGCGACGCCCTCGCCCTCGCGGATGAGGCCGAGCAGGATGTGCTCCGTGCCGATGTAGTTGTGGCCGAGCTGCAGCGCCTCGCGCAGCGACAGCTCCAGCACCTTCTTCGCGCGCGGCGTGAAGGGGATGTGGCCGGTCGGCTGCTGCTGACCCTGGCCGATGATGTCCTGCACCCGCTCGCGCACGGCATCGAGCGAGACACCCAGGGACTCGAGAGCCTTCGCGGCGACGCCCTCGCCCTCGTGGATGAGGCCGAGCAGGATGTGCTCGGTGCCGATGTAGTTGTGGTTGAGCATCTTCGCCTCTTCCTGGGCGAGCACAACCACACGACGGGCACGGTCGGTGAATCTCTCGAACATGTCACTCCTCCGGGCACTTGGGCCTTCGGGACGCGGGGTGCAGGAAGCGCACCTCGCGCCATGGATTCCACCGTAACGACGGATCCCTGCCGGGGCGCCCGTGTTCGCCGTGGGCATAGCGCGCCGACGCGGTCGTCGCGGCCCTCCGCCGGGAGGCGCGAAACGTTCCGTCACACGGCGCCGGGAACATCCCGAGGGCCTCTAACGTTGACCGGCGTGCCACCGGGCACCCCTCGAAACGGAGAACCATGAGCACCACCACCCCCGCGAGAAAGGCGCGCGCGAAGCGGCCCTTCTACGCGTCGTTCGGATTCCAGGTCATCGCCGCCCTCGTGGTCGGCATCGCGCTGGGCCTGCTCGCCCGCCAACTGGGCGCCACGCAGGAGAACCCGAACGGCCTGTTCACGACGCTCGACACCATCGGCAGCTCGTACGTCACGATCCTGCGCGCCGCCGTCGTGCCGCTCGTGTTCACGGCGATCGTCGCGAGCATCTCGAACCTGCGCCGCGTGCAGAACGCCGCGCGCCTGGCGGGCCAGACCCTGCTGTGGTTCGCGATCACGGCATTCATCTCCGTGGTGATCGGCATCGCGCTCGGCCTCGTGATCCGCCCGGGCGACCGCGCCGGCGGCGACCTCGAGGCGGCCGAGCCGAGCCACGTGGGCACGTGGTGGGACTTCCTCATCGGCCTCGTGCCGCAGAACTTCCTCGGCCTCGGCGTCTCGGGCGCCGTCGACCCCGAGACCGGCGACTTCAGCGGCGGGGTCTCGTTCAACATCCTGCAGATCATCGTCGTCTCGGTCGTCGTCGGCCTCGCGGCGCTGCGCGCCGGCCGCAAGGCCGAGCCGTTCCTCGCCTTCACCGAGTCGCTGCTCCGCGTGATCCTGCGCGTGGTGTGGTGGATCATCCGGATCGCCCCGCTCGGCACGCTCGGCCTCATCGGCGCCGCCGTGGTGAAGTACGGCTGGGAGCGCCTGACCTCGCTCGCGTGGTTCGCGGGCGCGATCTACATCGGCCTCGCGCTGGTGTTCTTCGTCGTCTACCCGCTGCTGGTGAAGTTCCACGGCCTGTCGATCAAGCAGTACTTCTCGGGCGTGTGGCCCGCGACCCAGTTCGGCTTCGTGAGCCGCTCGTCGCTCGGCACGCTGCCGCTGACCCAGCGCGTGGCGGAGCGCAACTTCGGCGTGCCGCGCGAGTACGCCTCGTTCGCCGTGCCGTTCGGCTCGACGACGAAGATGGACGGCTGCGCCGCGATCTACCCGGCGATCGCCGCGATCTTCGTGGCCCAGTTCTTCAACATCGAGCTCACGCTCATCCAGTACGTGCTCATCGCCCTCGTCTCGGTCGTGGGATCGGCCGCGACGGCCGGCACCACGGGCGCGACCGTGATGCTCACGCTCACGCTGTCGACCCTGGGCCTGCCGCTCGAGGGCGTCGGCCTGCTGCTGGCGATCGACCCGATCCTCGACATGGGCCGCACCGCGGTGAACGTCACCGGCCAGGCGATCATCCCCGCGATCGTCGCCAAGCGCGAGGGCATCCTCGACCTCGACCTCTACAACGCGCCGCGGGAGGGCCTGCCCTTCCAGGACGAGGAGGAGTCCGAGTCGGAGGCCGCCTCGGACGCCGAGGCGACCGGCACCCAGGAGCCCGTCGCGGCTCGCTGATCCATCCGTCCGATGGCCCGCCTCCCCTCGGGGAGGCGGGCCATCGGCGTTTCCGGGACGTTTGACTTATCGATAGTCGTTGTGATCGTTTGTCGTGAAACAGCGAGGGATGGAGAGCGGGATGACGATGACGACGGGCGGCAGGACGCTGACCCGGGGCGACACGGTCGCGCTGGGTGTGATCGCGACGGGTGCCGCGTCGGTGGGGATCGCCGCGCTGACGGCGATCGTGCTCGCGGCGATCGGGGCCGCCGCGCGGACGCTCACGGTGACCGGTCTCACCCTGCTCGACGCGCCCATGCCGACGCCGGCCGCGGCGGAGTCCGCGCAGTACGAGACGGCGTCGGTGACGCTTTCCGACGCGCCGGCGGTCATCCGCTGGATGCTCTTCCTCGAGGGCTCGCTGCCTGCCCTGGCGACGATCGGCACCTGCGCGATCGCCGCATGGCTCGGCGTCGCGCTCATCCGCGAGCGCCCCTTCGCGCGGCGCGCAGACGCGGCCATCGTCACCGTGGCGTGCCTCGTGATGGTGGGCGGGATCGGCGGGCAGCTGGCCGGCGCGATCGGGCGGGCCGAGACGACGGCGCTCCTCGAGCGCGCCGATCCCGCGATCGAGGGCGTCTTCCCCCTCTTCCTGCTGAACCTCGACCTCGCCCCGATCGGCTGGGGCTTCACCCTCGCGCTCGTCGGCGCCGTCTTCGGCATCGGCCGCCGCCTGCAGCGCGACACCGAGGGGCTTGTGTGAGTCCCGCCGCGGACGAGGAGGCCAGCGGGATCCACTGCCGCCTCGACGAGCTGCTCGCCGAGCGCGGCATGACCCTCACGGCGCTGAGCGAGCAGGTCGGCGTGAGCATCGTGAACCTGTCTGTGCTGAAGAACGACCGCGCCCGCGCGATCCGGTACTCCACCCTCTCGGCCATCTGCCGCGCGCTCGACTGCGAGGTGGGCGAGCTGCTCGTCCGCGTCGACTGAGCCGCGGGATCCATCCGGGCGACTGAGCGCCGGATCAGTCGGGGCGGAGCGCGCCGCGGGTGTCGAGGGCGAGCTCCTCGGCGTCCATCGCGACGAACAGGTCGCGCATGACCTCCTCGCTGAGGTTGCCCGCGCGGCATTCGTCCAGCAGCACCTGGCGGCGCACGGCGAGCCAGCCCCTCGAGAGCTCGACGACCGCCTCGCGCGGCACCCGGTTCCACCGCTCCTGCGCCTTCTCGAGGTCGCGGTCGGTGCGGTCGGTGTCGCGCTCCACGCGCACCATCGCGCGCGCGAAGCCCTTGAAGATGTCGGCGCTCTCCTCGCCGTGCTCCGCGATCCACCGCTGCTGCTGCGCGCGCAGGTACTCGAGCCCCGCCTCGTTCGACAGCCGGCGCATGCGGGCGATCTCGGCCTCGTCGGAGCGGCGCTCGTCGTCGGCCGAGACGCCGAGGGCGCGAATCAGCGGCGTGAGCGTGAGGCCCTGCAGCAGCAGGGTGCCCACGGTGACCACGAACGCCACCGCCACGAGCACCTCGATGTGACCGGTGGGCATGGCGTGCTCCGTGAGATCTGGCAGCGCCGCCGCCATCGCGAGCGTGACGACGCCGCGCATGCCCGCCCACGAGATCACCACCCGCTCGCGGCGCGACAGCGGCGGCTCGAACACGCGGCGCCGGATCGCCTCCTTCGTGGGCGTCGCGGGGCCGAGGCGCGCACGGTGCCGCTCCTTCTTGCGCCGCACGGCGCGGGCGCGGCGGCTGTGCGGATCGGCGCGATAGGCCTCGGCGGCGTGCTTGAAGCGCATGAGGCGCAGCCGCTGCAGCGCCTGGCCCCACGCATATGAGGCGAAGACGAACACCGGGCGCACGGCGATGACGACGAGCAGCACGGCGACCGAGATCAGGATCGTGCGCGTGCCGTCGGTGCTCGACAGCTCCGCGATCACGGTGGGCAGCTGGAGTCCGACGTACGCGAACACGAAGCTCTCGAGCAGGAAGTCCATGGCGTGCCACAGCGGCCGGTCCTGCTGCCGCGTCGTGTAGGCGGTGCGGGGCGCGTGGTAGCCGACGTAGAAGCCCATGGCCACGACCGCGAGCACGCCCGAGCCGTGCAGGTGCTCCGCGATCGCGTAGGCGCCGAACGGCATCAGCAGGCCGAACGTGGCCGTGACGGTCGTGTCGTCGAACCGCATGCGCAGCTGATGGAGGACGACCCCGAAGGCCAGGCCGATCCCCACGCCCAGGACGACCGCGAGGGCGAACTCCCACACCCCCTGCCACACCGTGACGGTGGCGCCGGCGACGACCGCGGCGAAGACCCGCACGAGCGTGAGCGAGGTGGCGTCGTTGATGAGGCTCTCGCCGCTCATCACGTTCATGACGCGCCGCGGCAGGCCGAGCCTGCGCCCGATCGCGGCGGCCGAGACGGCGTCGGGAGGACCGACGATCGCGCCGAGCAGCAGTGCGCCGGCCAGGCCGAGCTCGGGCATGATGAGCCACGCGACGACACCGACCGCGACGGCCGTGACGAGCACGAGCCCGACCCCGAGCCGGCGGATGTGCGGCAGCGAGTACCGGAAGCTGAGGAACGACGACTCGAGCGCCGCCGAATAGAGCAGCGGGGGCAGCGTGAGGTTCAGCAGCAGGTGGCCGTCGATCGCGATCTCGGGCACGAAGGGCAGCAGCGAGACGACGAGGGCCACGGCCGTGACGAGCAGCGGGGCCGGCCAGCCCCGCCACCGCGCGAACGCCGCCACCGCGACCGATCCGACCAGCACGTAGAACAGCTCCACACCCATGGATCGACCCTATTCCCACCGCCGCCGCGCCCGCGGTCCTCCCTGCACAACGAAGGAGAGCCGCGGCCGAGCAGGGTCGGAATGGTCGGATCCGCGCCCGATGCGCTGCGATCTCCTTCGTTGTGCAGCGGGGAATGCCGGCGGGGCCGGCGCGGTTGGACGACATGATGAGCGAGAACGCGAACCCGGCCCTGTCCGTCCTCGACCTGGTGCCAGTGCGCACCGGGCAGACCAGCGCGCAGGCGGTGACCGCCTCGATGGCCATGGCGCGACGCGCCGACCAGCTGGGCTACCGGCGCTACTGGTTCGCGGAGCATCACAACATGCCGGCCGTCGCCTCCACCGCCCCGCCGGTGCTGATCGCCGCCGCGGCGGGCGTGACCGAGCGGATCCGCGTGGGATCGGGCGGCGTCATGCTGCCGAACCACTCCCCCCTCATCGTGGCCGAGCAGTTCGCCGCGCTCTCCGCGCTCGCGCCCGGCCGGATCGATCTGGGCATCGGGCGCGCGCCCGGCAGCGACCCCGTGATCACGCAGCTGCTGCGCCGCTCGGGCACGACGAGCGACGTCGAGCGCTTCCCCGAGCACGTGACCGACATCGTCTCGCTCGTGAGCCCCGAGGGCGCCACCGTGCGCTTCGTCTCGGGCGGTGAGTACCAGGTGCACGCCACCCCCGCCGCCACCGATGTGCCCGAGGTGTGGCTGCTCGGATCGAGCGACTACTCCGCGCAGCTGGCCGCCCAGCTCGGCCTGCCGTACGTCTTCGCCAACCACTTCGCCGGCGACGGCCTCGAGCGCGCCATGGCGCTCTACCGCAGCGGATTCCAGGCGAGCGAGGCTCGGCCCGCGCCGAAGTCGTTCCTCACCACCAACGTCGTGGTCGCCCCGACCGCGGAGGAGGCGCGGGAGCGCGCCCTGCCGCAGGCGCGCCAGTTCGCGCGGATGCGCACGAACAAGCCGATGCGCCCCATGGAGACGGTGGACGAGGCGCTCGCCGAGAAGCCCGACGCCCTGGAGCAGTCGCTCATCGAGCAGACGATGAGCCGCTGGATCATCGGCACGCCCGACGACGCCGCCGCGCAGCTGCGCGCGTTCGCCGCGACGCACGAGGTCGACGAGATCATGGTCTCGGCGGTCGCGGGCTCGTACGCGAGCGAGCCGCTCGACGCCCCCGAGGGCCGCGTGCAGACGCTCGAGCTGCTCGCCGCCGCGCTCGGCTGACGCGCGAGGGGCGGATCCTCAGTCGGCGGGCTCGCCCGAGAGGAGGCCGCGCAGCCAGTCGCGCGAGTCGGCGAAGGCCTCGTCGGCGTAGCGATCCGGATACTGCACGATCTTGCGGTCCGCCCGGGGGTACGAGCCGAGGAAGATCACCTTCGGGCTGAACCGCTTGAGCCCCATGAGCGCGTCGGCCATGCGCTCGTCGCGGATGTGGCCGTCGGCGTCGATGACGAAGCGGTACCGGCCCATCCGGTCGCCGATGGGGCGGGACTGGATGAGGCTGAGGTTGATGCCGCGCGTGGCGAACTGCTCGAGCATCTCGAGCAGCGCGCCCGGCTGCTCGGCGGGCAGCTCGGCCACGAGCGAGGTCTTGTCGGCGCCGGTCGGCTCGGGCGGCGCGACCGTGCGGGTCACGAGCACGAAGCGCGTGACGGCGTGCTCGTTGTCGCCGATGTTCTCCGCCAGCACGTCGAGGTCGTAGCGCCCGACCACGCCAGGCGCGGCGATGGCCGCCTGCGCGGGGAGGGATCCGTCCAGCACGCCGATCGCGCTGGCCACGTTGCTGCCGGCGACGACGGATCGGTGGCCCGGCACGTGCGCGCCCAGCCACTCGAGGCACTGCGCGTAGGCCACGGGATGCGCGGCGATGTCGGTCACATCCGTCAGGCGGGTGCCGCGCGGCGCGACGAGCACGAAGGTGACGGGCACGAGGTACTCGCCCACGATCCGCAGGCCCGGGGTGTCGGCGAGGGCGTCCTGCGCGCTCGAGACGCCGCCCTCCACGGTGTTCTCGATGGCGATCATCGCGGCGTCGCTGGCGCCGGAGGCGACGTCGCCGAGCGCCTCGCCCACGTTGTGCACGGGCTTCCACACCTGCCCGCGCGCCTCGGGCACCTGCTCGAGGGCGGTCTCCGTGAAGGTGCCGGCGGGGCCGAGATAGCTGTAGACGCGACGCTCACCGGGCTCGATCGACATGGACGCCAGCGTATCCCGGCCTCCGGATGCCGCGTGCGCACACGACTGTGGCTTCGTTCGCTTGGTGGCGGGGTTTTTGCAGCGCTCCGTGGCGGTCTTGTTGCCGCGATCACGCAGGACTGGCTGCAGGTAGGTGTCGCGGTCTGAACCGAGAGGGGTGCGCCCGGTCGGGGCCGTTTGGATCGCTGCCGCTACGTCAGAGTCCGAAGGCTCCGCCGCTGACGAGGATCACGATGCCGAGGCCGATGAGAACGATGGGGAAGAGGATGTGCTCCCAGCGTTCGAGCACTTCGGCGATCGGGGGGCGGGTGGCGACGAACTTTGCCAGGGCCACCAGGACCGCGACGAGCGCGAGGAAGACGATGCAGTAGGCGACTACTGCGAGAGGTTCCACGCTGAGGAAGACAGGGGTGTAGACGCCGATGTTGTCGCCGCCGTTGGCAAGGGTGACGCCTGCGACTGTCCACACGCCGACCTTCTTGCCGGCAACCTTGGCCTCGTCGTCATCGTCGTCATCGTCTCCGCGCCAGGCCTGCCATGCGGCCCAGAGGCCGAGGCCCAGAGGGATGAGACCGAAGTACGGGATGGCTGCCGAGGGCAGGAATGCTCCGGCACCGATGGTCACCAGGACCGCGGCACCGAGGATGCCGGCGAATCCGAGGTACTGGCCGGCCAGAATGCGGGCGGTAGTGCCGCGCTGGCCTGCCCCTCGCGCGAAGAAGAGGGAGAGCACGATGATGTCGTCGATGTTGGTCGCTGCGAACAGGCCCATCGCCTGCAAGACCGAGGTGAGGATCATGCGCCCTCCCCAGCTGCGTCGCATCCGGGAAGCGAGCAGGCGGGATCGATGCACGGGGCGTCTTCGTCCACTGCCAGGGTGGCATCGACCAGTGCCGTCAGCGCCTGCGCCAGGTGCGAATCGGCGATCTCATATCGTGTCCGACGACCCTCGGGCTCGGAGACGACGATCCCGCAATCGCGCAGGCATGCCAGGTGGTTGGACACGTTCGGGCGTGTCAGGTCCAGATCTCGGGCCAGTTCCGCCGGGTAAGCGGGATGGTCGAGCAGGGTCAAGATGATCCGGGATCGAGTGGGGTCGGCCAGTGCACGACCCAGGCGGTTCATCACGTCGAGACGCGAAGCAATAGTCAGCATGGACTGAACTATACAGCGCGCACTGAACACTCGGTCACAGGCGTCAGCCCAGATCGCATGCCCCGGCGACCGCCGGACAGGGAAACCGATAGGAACGAAACCCAGGCCGGTTCAGTTCGTCCTCGAGCGACACTGGCGATCCCTCGGCAAGACCCTCGACCCCGACGACTTCACCGACGCCCAAGCCATCGCAGCCATCGCACGGATCACCCGCGGCAACTTCCGGCTCCTCGAACGCCTCTTCCCCCAGATCCAGCGGGTCCTGAAGATCAACGAACTCGACACCATCACCAACGACGTCATCGAAGCCGCACAGAGCACCCTGGTCATCGGTGTCACCTGACCCCGCCACGAAGCGACCGAAGAACCCCGCCATTCAGCAGACGAAGTCACAGCACACGACGATCCACACCGGATGCATAACCGTCGGGTAACGACGCCTGGCAGACTGGAGGAATGACGAGCCGTGCAGGACAGCCCGCGGAGCCCTCCGATCTCGCAGACATCGACGAGCTCATAGGCGCGTACTACGACGTGGCGCCCGACCCGGCCGTGCCGGGCCAGCGCGTCGCCTTCGGCACGAGCGGACACCGCGGCTCGAGCCTGAGTGCGAGCTTCAACGAGCAGCACATCCTCGCCACGACCCAGGCGATCGTCGACTACCGCAACCGCGAGGGCATCGCCGGGCCGCTGTTCCTCGGCCGCGACACGCACGCCCTCTCGCTGCCGGCGGAGCGCAGCGCCATCGAGGTGCTCGTCGCCAACGGCGTGGACCTGCGGATCGATGCCCGCGACTCGTGGGTGCCCACCCCGGCGCTCAGCCACGCGATCCTCACGCACAACCGCGGCCGCGATGCCGCCGATCCTGCCCGCGCCGACGGCATCGTCGTGACGCCCAGCCACAACCCGCCCACCGACGGCGGGTTCAAGTACAACCCGCCACACGGCGGCCCGGCCGACGCCGACGCGACGGAGTGGATCGCCGCGCGCGCGAACGAGCTGATCGAGGGCGGTCTCGAGGGCGTGCGCCGCGTGCGCTTCGCCGACCTCGACGCCGATGCGCTGCCCGGCTACGACTTCCGCGACGCCTACGTGCGCGACCTCGCCACGATCATCGACATGGACGCGATCCGCTCCTCCGGCGTGCGGATCGGCGCCGACCCGCTCGGCGGCGCGTCGGTGGAGTACTGGCAGCTCATCGCCGAGGTCTACGGCCTCGAGCTGACGGTGATGAACCCGGACGTCGACCCGACGTGGCGGTTCATGACGCTCGACTGGGACGAGAAGATCCGGATGGATCCCTCCTCCCCCAGCGCCATGGCCTCGCTCGTCGCGCGCCGCGACGAGTTCGACCTCATCACGGGCAACGACGCCGACGCCGACCGGCACGGCATCGTCACGCCCGACGCCGGGCTGATGAACCCGAACCACTACCTGGCCGTCGCGATCGACTACCTCTACGCGCATCGCCCGCAGTGGCGGGGGGATGCGGCGATCGGCAAGACGCTCGTCTCGTCGATGATGATCGACCGCGTCGCCGAGTCGCTCGGGCGGCGGCTCGTCGAGGTGCCCGTCGGCTTCAAGTGGTTCGTTCCCGGGCTTCTGGACGGATCCGTCGCGTTCGGCGGCGAGGAGTCGGCGGGCGCGTCGTTCCTGCGCCGCGACGGATCGGTGTGGACGACCGACAAGGACGGCATCCTGCTGTGCCTGCTGGCCGCCGAGATCCTCGCCGTCACCGGCAAGACGCCGTCGCAGCGCTACGCCGAGCTGGAGGCGCGGTTCGGCGCGTCGTCGTACGCGCGGGTCGACGCCCCCGCCACGCGGGAGCAGAAGGCAGCGCTCAAGGCGCTCTCCCCCGAGTCGGTCGCGGCCACCGAGCTGGCGGGCGAGCCGATCACGGCGAAGCTCTCGCACGCCCCCGGCAACGGCGCGGCGATCGGCGGGCTCAAGGTGCAGACCGAGCACGCGTGGTTTGCCGCGCGCCCGTCGGGCACCGAGGACGTCTACAAGCTCTACGCCGAGTCGCTGCGCGGGCCCGAGCACCTCGCGCAGGTGCAGGAGGAGGCCCGCGCCGTGATCGACGCCGCCTTCAAGGGCTGAGCGCCGCCCTTCCCGCCGAACCCGCACCGGTTCCGCCAGCCCGCGCCCGATCCGGGGCGGGTTCGCGGATCGAGCGCGGGTTCGCCGCTGACGGCGCCCGGCCCCGTCAGCGGCGGGGCTTGCGGCGGGCCCAGCGGGCGGGGAGGTCGGGGCCGTCCCAGACCTGCACGATGCCCCACGCCACCGCGGCGAGCGGCACGGCGAGGACCGCGCCGAGGATGCCCGACAGCACGGTGCCGATCGTCAGTGCGACCAGCACGACGAGGCTGTGCAGCTTCAGCGCGCGACCCATGAGCACCGGCTGCAGGAAGTTGCCCTCGAGCTGGTTGACGACCACGACGATGATCACGATGATCACGGCCGTCCAGAGCCCGCCGTCCACCAGGCCGACGAGCGCGGCGAGGATGCCGGCCGCCGTCGCGCCGACGATCGGCACGAACGCGAGCAGGAACACGACCAGCGTCAGCGGCAGCGCCAGCGGCACCTGCAGGATGAACAGGCCGGTGCCGATGCCGATCGCGTCGACCGCCGCGACCGCCGCGGTGCCGCGCACGTACGCGCCGAGCGTGTCGATCGTCTTGTTGCCGACGCGACGCATGCGCCCGTACCACTCGCCCTCGAAGGGGCGCAGCAGGAAGGCCCAGATCTCCGGGCCGTCCTTGAGGAAGAAGAACAGCACGACCACCATGAGCACGAAGCCGGTGACGAAGTTCGCCACGACGCCGAAGCCGGCGACGGCGCCGCTGCCCACGCTCGAGCCGAACTGGGCGCTCGTGACGAACTCCTGCACGGCCGCGATCCACTCGTTGATCTGATCCTGCGAGGGCGCGAACGGCAGGGTGTTGACCCACTCGATCACCTGCTGCACGCCCTGCTGGGCGCTGGCGTAGAGGTCGGCGGCCTGGTTGCTCACCTGCGCGACGATCGCCCAGCCCAGCCCGCCGATCACGAGCACGATGGTCAGCAGCAGCAGCACGGTGGCGAGCACCGACGGCATGCGCGCGCGCATGCGCCGCATGAGCGGCTCGAACGCGGCCGCGAAGATCAGGGCGAGGATGAGCGGGATCACGACGAGCGTGAGCGACTGCAGGCCCCACACGAGGCCCGCGCCGAGGATGACGACCGTGATGATCTGGATGGCGCGGGTGGCGAAGAGCCCGAGCCCGTCCGACCAGGCGGCGCGCGCGCGGCTCGGCGGCTGCGGCGGCACGACGGCCGGGGCGGGCGGGGCGGAGCGCTTCCTGAACACCATGCGCCCCATCCTGCCCCGTCCCGCGCGTCCTGTCGCAACCCCTTGCGGATCGTCGGCGCGCCGCACCTCTCCGCCTCTCACCGGGGGGATGAGCGCGGTGACCGAGCATGCCCGGAGAGCAAACGGGGAGTCGACACGCGAAGCACGCGCCGTCCAGACCCGGTTCACGATCCGTTCATTCTCATGTTCCCCTTATCTAAGAATCCGCGGCCACGTTGAGGACCCATGAGCCTTCTCCTGGATCCCCCCTCGAACTCCGCCACCGACGACGGCTCCGGCACGCCGACGCCCGAGCGCCGCCCGCTGCTCACCCTGCTCATGAGCGGCCGCACCCACGGCAAGCGCAGCGCCGTGACGTGCCTCTACAAGTGCGACAACGCGTGCTTCCACCCCGCGCCGAACACGAGCGAGAACGGCTACTTCCGCGACATCGCCGACGCCGTGCTCAGCCGCCGCGCGGCCCTCGCCGGCGGCGCCGCCGCCGCGGCGGCGGTGGTCATCGGCGCGAACCTGCTCACCGGCGGCCAGCCCGCCTCGGCCGCCAAGGTCGGCAGCGGCGGCGGCGCGGCGTTCGGCTTCACGCCCATCGCGCCCGTGCCGTACACGGTCGACGCGTTCACGGTGCCGGAGGGCTTCCGCTGGGACCCGATCATCCGCTGGGGCGACCCGCTCTTCGACGCCGCCGACGCCTTCGACCCGCACGCGCAGACGGCGCAGAAGCAGGCCAGGCAGTTCGGCTACAACTGCGACTACCTCGACATCATCGCCCACCCGAACGGCAAGAGCGCCGTGCTCGTGGCGAACAACGAGTACACGAACGCGCCGATCATGTTCCCGCCGGCCGCGAGCGAGGAGGAGCGCCTCGAGCAGCTCCGGGTGACCATGGCCGCCCACGGCATGTCGGTCGTCGAGCTGCAGCGCAAGCACAAGGGCACGCCGTGGTCGTACATCGTGGGGGCGCCGCGCAACCGCCGCATCACGGCGAGCACGCCGTTCGCCGTCGACGGGCCGGCCGCCGGATCCGACCTGCTCAAGACGAAGGACGACCCGGCCGGCCGCACGATCCTCGGCACCTTCGGCAACTGCGCCGGCGGCACCACCCCGTGGGGCACCGTGCTCTCGGGCGAGGAGAACTTCAACGGCTACTTCCGCGCCGACAACGAGGGCGACTCCGTGGCCGCGGCCGGCGCCCGCCGGTACGGCATCACGCCCAGCGCGTCGAGCTACGGCTGGGAGGCCGTGGACGCGCGCTTCGACGCCCGCCAGCCCGGCTACGAGAACGAGCCGCACCGCTTCGGCTGGATCGTCGAGATCGACCCGGAGGACCCGAGCGCGGCGCCGGTGAAGCACACCGCCATGGGCCGCATGAAGCACGAGGGCGCGAACGTCACGATCTCGAGCTCCGGCCACGCCGTGGCGTACATGGGCGACGACGAGCGCTTCGACTACCTCTACAAGTTCGTCTCGCGCGAGAGGTTCCGTCCCGGCAAGAGCGCCAAGGCGCGGGCGCACAACAAGACGCTGCTCTCGAGCGGCAGCCTGTACGTCGCGCGCTTCACGGGCGACTCGCCCGTCGAGGAGATCACGGGAACGGGCGCGCTGCCGTCCGACGGCCAGTTCGACGGCGCCGGCGAGTGGCTGCCGCTCGTGATCGACGACGAGAGCGTCGTGCCCGGCATGACGACCGACGAGGTGCTCGTCTTCACGCGCCTCGCGGCCGACGCCGTGGGTGCCACGAAGATGGACCGCTGCGAGGACGTCGAGCCGAGCCCGCGCAGCGGCCGGGTGTACGTGGCCTGCACGAACAACACCAACCGCGGCACCGGATCGAACGAGGGCGCCACCGAGGTGAACCCGCGCAACGTCAACCGCGACGGGCACGTGGTCGAGATCACCGAGGCGGGCGAGGACGCGACGGCGACGACGTTCGGCTGGAGCATCCTCATCCTCGCCGGCGACCCGGCCACCAACGCGCTGACGTACTTCGCCGGCTTCCCGGCCGACAAGGTCTCGCCGATCTCGTGCCCCGACAACCTCGCGTTCGACTCCGGGGGCAACCTGTGGATCTCGACCGACGGGCAGCCGGGCACGATCGGCTACAACGACGGCCTGTTCCGCGTGCCGCTCGAGGGCGCCGAGCGCGGCAACGTGCAGCAGTTCCTGGCGGTGCCGCGCGACGCCGAGACGTGTGGCCCCGTGATCCACGACGGCGACCAGAGCGTCTTCGTCGCCGTCCAGCACCCGGGCGAGGAGGGATCGTGGGAGGCGCAGAACTCCTACTTCCCCGACTACGTGCCCGCCGGCACCCTCGAGGGCGGCAAGTGGGGCGGCCCCCGCCCCTCGGTCGTGCAGGTGACGCGCGCCTGACGCGCGCTCGACGATGATGGCCCGGGCTCACCGCCCGGGCCATCATCGTGTCACATGTTCGCCCAGGCGATGAGGCCGGCGACGGCGAGCACGGCGGCGAGGCCGCAGAAGACGAGCGGCGCGATGCGCGCCTTGCGCTCCTCGTCGGCGTCGGCCCAGGCGGTCCCGGTGAGGACCACCTCGGGCCGGGTGAACGACAGCACGGGCAGAACGACGAACAACACGACGACGACGTAGGCGCCCAGGCCGCCCAGCATGAGCAGGAGCGGGTTGAGCACGAGCGCCTGAACCCAGGTGCTGGCCCCGCCCTCGACCCACAGCGAGCCCGCGCCCTCCGCCAGGGCGTACACGCCGGGGAACAGCATCGCAACGACGGTGAGCACCCAGACCGCGAGCACGACGACGGCACCACCGAGCAGCGGCACGACGAGCAGGCGCACGAGCGTGATCTCGGTCCTCTCCTGCCGCAGCACCAGTGCGGGCAGGATGACGACGACGATGAAGATCGCCGGCGCGAACGCGAAGACGAAGAACCCGACGTTGCCGAGCGGCTCCGGCTCCAGCGCGAGCGCGAATCCGCCCACGCCCATCAGGACGCCGAGCACGAGCGCCGCGAGGTTCGGGATCGTGCCGAACGTGCGCGCCACGAGCGTCCCGGGCTGGCTCGTCGGATCGTCCGCCGACCACCCCTGGCCCCAGTCGTCTCCCGCCTCGCGTGCGCCGTCGGACATCACCGGCCACCTCCCGCATCCGACATTAGATGCCGTCGGTCTCCGCATCGTGCACCCGCGCGTTGCGACCTGCTCCCGAGTCGGACACCGCCGCCGCACCCGCGGCCGCCTCGCCCTCCACCGGCGCCGCCGCCTCTCCGGCCTCGCCCTCCTTCGGCGCGCTGGCCTCGTACTGCCTCGAGAGCAGGCGGTACTGCGGGGTGAGGAAGGCGAGGAGCGCGAGCACCGTGCACACGAGACCCGCGATCACGAAGATCAGCGCGATGCCGCGCGACTCGCCGGTGCCCAGCAGCCACATCCACTGCCGCTGCCCCTCGCCGGTGCGCATGTAGGGGATGACGAACAGCTCCGCGATCGGCGCGATGAGCAGCGCCGTGATCGGCGCCGAGGCGGCCTCGAAGGTCATGGCGAACCCGAACACGCGGCCCTGCTTCTCGTAGGGCACGACGCGCTGGATCACCGTCTGCTCGGCCGCCTCGATCGCGGGGACGAGCGCCATGTAGAGCCAGATGCCGCCGATGAAGAGCCAGCCCCACTCGCGGATGCCGAACAGGGCCCCGATCACGCCGATGAGCACCGCGACGACGAGCATGGTGCGGATCGGCTTCCTGCCGAGCCCGCGCGAGGCGATGAGCGCGCCGCCCGCGATGAAGCCGGTCGAGGCGACGGCGAACCAGATGCCCCAGCCCTGCACGCCGAACAGGTCGATGCCGTACGGGTCCATGAGCGCCATGTAGACGCCGCCGACGAGGTTGTTGAGCGTCGTGAACAGCACGAGGGCGAACAGGCCGGGCGCCGCGATCACCGCCAGCCATCCGCCGCGGATGTCGACCCACTTCACCTGCTGCTCCGTGCGGACCACCCGGCGCTCCGGGATCTGCAGGGCGAGCAGGTGGAGCATCGTGAGCGCGAGCGCCGAGACGCCGATCACGAGCGTCCACCCCATGCCGAGGAAGCCGACGGAGAGCCCGCTGAAGACGCTCGTCACGAGCATCGCGAGGCCCTGCACCGTGCCGACGAGCCCGTTCGCGTTGGCGTGGCGCTCGTCGGGCACGAGCAGCGTCACGGTGGTCGACAGCGCGATGTTGCGCAGCTGCTCGACGACCGCGCCGGCGAGCATGACGACCGCGAAGATCCAGAACGCCGGCCCCGTGAGATCCGTGATGGCGCCCTCGCCGACGACGAAGAAGAACGCGGAGTCGAGCACGAACACGATCAGCGCGATGAGCGTGGCCCACACCATGACGGGCTTCTTGCGGAAGCGGTCGACGAGCGTGCCGAAGAACATGCTGAACAGCGAGACGAACAGCATGTACGCGCCGCCGATCACGCCGGTCGCGATGACGTTGCGCGTCTCGGCGTAGATCCAGAAGGTCAGCGCGAACCACAGGAAGCTCGTCGTGACGTTCGCCACGGCCGTGTTGACGAGCACGTGGAGGAAGCGCCGGAAGCCGTCGGCGGGGACGACGACGGCCTGACCGGTGGGGTCGTGCGAGACGGGCGGCGCGGCCGCGCCGTCGCCGGGGTGCGTGGGCGGGCGCGACGCGTCGCCCGAGGGCGTGGAGGTCTCCATGGGGCCCAGGGTAGGCGGCGCCTCGGACATCCGATACGTCTCAGGACGACGAACCGGCCGCGCTCAGCGGACGCCGCCGCGGAGAGGGTCGCTCCTCTGCGCGGCGGCGTCCGGCGCGCTCAGGACAGCGCGGGGATCACCTTCTGCTCGAACAGCTCGAGGCCCGAGGTGTCGTAGGCGGCCTCGGGGAAGTACGTGATCGCGTAGTCCATGCCGAGCTCGCCGATCGCGGCGAGCTTCTCGGTGACCTGCTCGACGGTGCCCACGAGGGCGCCGGGGGCGCGGTACTCACCCATGATGCGCTCCAGGGTGTCGCCGAGGTGCGGGGCCAGGCGCGCCTCGATCGCGCGCAGCCGCTCCTCGACCTCGGCCTCGGTCTCGCCGATCACCGTGTTGAAGTTGCTCGATCGGGTGATCTCGGCGAAGTCGCGCCCGATCCGGTCGGTGTGGCCGCGCAGGACCTCGCTCTTGGCGCGGAACACCTCCGGATCGCCGCCGGCGAAGTTCGTGTACGAGGCGTACTGCGCCGCGATCCGCAGCGTCACCTTCTCGCCGCCGCCGGCGATCCAGAACGGGATGCCGCCGTCCTGCAGCGGCAGCGGCTGCACGATCGCGCCGTCCACCTGGTAGAACTCGCCGTCGAGCGTGGCCTTGCCGGTGAGCCATGCCTGCTGCATGATGTCGACGCCCTCGCGCAGCATGCGCAGGCGGGCGGGCGCGTCGGGGAAGCCGTAGCCGTACGCGCGCCACTCGTGCTCGTACCATCCGGCGCCGATGCCCATCTCGGCGCGGCCGCCCGAGACGTGGTCGACGGTCGCCGCGACCTTGGCCAGGTAGGCCGGGTTGCGGTAGCTCATGCACGTGCACATCTGCCCCAGCCGCACGCGGCTCGTCGAGGCGGCGAACGCCGCCATGAGCGTCCAGGCCTCGTGCGTCGCCTCGGCGCTCGGCACGGGCGTGGTGTGGAAGTGGTCGTAGACCCAGATCGACTCCCACGGGCCGGCGTCGGCACGCTGTGCCAGCCCGTTCATCGTGTTCCACTGCTCGGTGGTGTCGATGCCGACCAGGTCGAAGCGCCAGCCCTGCGGGATGAAGGTTCCGAATCGCATAGCGCTCACGCTACTCCCGCACGGCGATCGGCAGGGACGCGACCCGCCCCGATGCGGCGCCGACACGCCCGCGGGCTCAGGGCACGCGGTGCAGCCAGGCGTCGGTCGAGAACTTGGTGCGCACGAGCTCCTCGGCGGCCGCGTACTCCTCGGCCGAGACGGATCCGCGCGTCGCGCCCGTGTAGGCGGCGAAGGTCTCCATGAACCGGTCGATGATCGCCCGCCGGGGCATGCCCGTCTGGCTGCGCAGCGGATCCACCCGCTTGGCGGCCGAGACCGTGCCCTTGTCGCTGAGCTTCTCGCGCCCGATGCGCAGCACCTCGGTCAGCACCTGGCCGTCGATGTCGTAGCTGAGCGTGGCGTGGTGCAGCACGCCGCCGTTCGCGAGGCGCTTCTGCGCCGCGCCGCCGATCTTGCCGGTGGGGCTCGCGATGTCGTTGAGGGGCTGGTACGTCGCGTCGATGCCGACCGAGCGCAGCGCCTGCAGCACCCAGTCGTCGAGGTAGGCGTACGAGTCAGCGAACGTCAGGCCCGCCACGAGCGAGGCCGGCACGTAGAGCGAGTACGTGATGATCTGCTCGGCGCCCATGAGCATGGCGCCGCCGCCGGAGATGCGGCGGACGACCTGGAAGCCGTGCTTCGCCGCGCCATCCGGATCCACCTCGTTGCGGTACGACTGGAAGGATCCGATGACGACGGCCGACTCGTCCCACTCCCAGATGCGCAGCGTGGGCTTGCGCTCGCCGGCGCCGACGCGCTCGGTGAGCACCTCGTCGAGCGCGAGGTTCATCATGGGCGAGACGGCGGGGTCGTCGACGATCTCCCACTCGAAGTCGCGCCAGCCGGCGGCGGTGACGAGCGCGCGGCGCACGGCGGTGCCCACCGACTCCGGTGTGAAGCCCAGCAGCTGCGCGCCCTCCGGCAGCGCGCCGCGCACGGCGGCGGCGATCTGGGGCACGTCGGCGGTGTCGGGCAGGCCGTTCACGGCGGCGTTGATGTCGAGCAGCGCGTCGTCCGGCTCGAGGAAGAAGTCGCCCGCCAGGTGGAAGCCGCTGATCCTGCCGTCCACGACGTCGAGGTCGACGACGACGAGCTTGCCCCCTGGCACCTTGAACTCACCGTGCATGCTCCCACCCTACGACCGCGAAACAGCAACCCGGCGCCGAGTCAGCGGCGTCTGCACGCTGTCTCGGCGCGCGGATGCTGTCTCGCCGGATGTGGGGGGGTCAGCGCGGGGGGAAGCGCGCGTCGAGCCAGGCGCGCAGGTCGGCGCGCACCTGCGGCCAGCTGGCGTCGTTGACGATCTCGTGGCGGGCGTCGGGGTAGACGAGGGTCGTGACGTCCTCGAAGCCGCCGCGGGTGCGGTAGGCGTCGGCCAGGCGGTGCACGGAGCGCGGGCCGCCCACCGGGTCGTCGCGGCCCACGAGCAGCAGGATCGGCACGTCGCGCCCGGCGGCCTCGCGCAGCCCTCGGCGGGGGCGGCCGAACAGGCGCGCACCGTCGACGAGACCGAAGAGCTTGCGCAGCGGCGTGGCGGTCGTCAGCGGGTCGGCGTGGAACGCGCTCGCGACGGCCGGATCGGTCGAGAGCCACTCGAGGCCGTTCGCCTGCGGTCCCCGCCAGCGCGCGTTCAGGTCGCCCGCGTTGAGGGAGCCCGGCCAGCGCAGCGCCGAGCCGCTCAGGACGACGGCGTCGTAGCCCGCGGGATCGGCATCGAAGAGCATCTGCGCGAGGAACGACCCCCACGAGTGCCCCAGCAGGACGAGCGGCAGGCCGGGACGCTCGTCCCGGATGATGCCGCTGAGCCGACGCACCGCGGCGAGCGCGGCGGGGTGCCCGCCCACGCCGAGCCTGCCGAGCAGGCGCGCGTCGCCGTGCTGCTTCATGCCGGTGCGGCCGTGGCCGCGGTGGTCGTCCGCATACACGACGAAGCCGGCGCCCGTGAGCGCCTCGATGACGTGCGCGTAGCGTCCCGCGTGCTCGCCCACACCGTGCAGCAGCTGCACGACCCCGCGCGGCGCGCCCTCGGGCTCGTGGACGTCGTAGACGATCGCGACGCCGTGCGCGTCGATGAACTCGGGCATGAGTGGCACCCTATCGCCCCCGAACCGGCACGGCGATATCCGGGTTCCGTTAGCAAAGCTAATGAGCTAGGCTAATGATTCGAATGGCTAACGAATCACTCTCCTCCGACGCCTCCGAGATCCGCGCGGCGACCTTCCGCCTCTCGCGCCGCATGCGCCAGCAGCGCGCGGTCGCCGAGATGACCGACGGCCAGTTCGCGGTCCTCGCCCATCTCAACACCCTCGGATCGCACACGCTCTCAGCCCTCGCCGCGCGCGAGGGCATCACCGCGCCGTCGATGAACCGCACGGTGAACGGGCTCGAGGAGCTCGGCTACCTCACGCGCACCGAGGATCCGGCCGACCGGCGCCGCGTCGTCATCGCCATCACCGAAGCCGGCCGCGCCGTCGTGGCCGAGACCACGCGCCGCCGCGACGAATGGCTCGGCCGCGTGCTCGCCGGGCTCCCGCCCGAGGACCGCGCCGTGATGCGCCGCGCCGCCGAGATCATCCTGCGCGAGGTCGAGCGCGACCCCCGCCTCGCCGCCGAGCCGCAGGCCGCGCCCGATCCGGCGGATCCGGGTCGCGAGGCCGCGCAGGACGGAGGCCGGCCGTGAACGCGATGTTCCGCTCCTTCGCCTCGTTCAACTACCGGGTCTGGTTCCTCGGCGCCCTCGTGTCGAACATCGGGTCGTGGATGCAGTCGACGGCGCAGAGCTGGGTGGTGCTCACCTACCTCACCGACAACGACGCGGGCGCGATGGGCCTGACCATGGCGCTGCAGTTCGCGCCGCCGCTGCTGCTCGTGGGCGTCACCGGCTGGGTCGTCGACCGCTTCGACCGGCGCCTGCTGCTCATCGTCACGCAGCTGCTGCTGGGCGTGCTCTCGGTCGCGACCGCCGTGCTGCTGCTGAGCGGCCTCATGACACTCGGGATGATGTACGCCTTCGCGTTCGCGATGGGCATCGTCGCCGCCTTCGACAACCCCGCGCGGCAGACCTTCGTGACCGACATCGTGCGGCACGAGCTCGCCTCGAACGCCGTGGCGCTCAACTCGGCCTCGTTCAACAGCGCGCGCATGCTGGGCCCGGCCGTGGCCGGCGTGCTCATCGTCGCGATCGGATCGGGCTGGGTGTTCCTGCTGAACGCCGCGACGTACCTCGCGATGATCACCGCCCTCCTGCTGATGCGCACGCACGAGCTGCAGCCGCGCGCCGAGCAGAAGAACCGCTCGCGCCTCAGCGACGGGTTCCGCTACGTGCGCACCCGGCCCGACCTCATCGTCATCTTCGTGATGATCTTCCTGATGGGGGCGCTCGCGATGAACTTCCCCATCTACGCCTCGACGATGGCGCTCGAGTTCGGCCGGGAGGCCGACGGCTTCGGCCTGCTCAGCTCGATCATCGCGATCGGATCGCTGGCCGGCGCCCTCATGGCGGCGCGCCGCGATCGCGCCCGGATGCGGGTGGTCATCGCCGCGACGGGGGGCTTCGCCGCGATCGCGCTCCTGTCGTCGCTCATGCCCACCTACTGGCTCTACGCCATCGTCATCGTCGGCATCGGCTTCGCCACCGTGACCATGCTCACCACCGCGAACGGCTACGTGCAGACGACCACACCGCCCGCCGTGCGCGGGCGCGTGATGGCCATCTACATGGCCATCCTCATGGGCGGCACGCCCGTGGGCGCGCCGATAGTCGGCTGGATCGCGGCGGAGTGGGGCCCGCGCGCGGCGATCAACACCGGCGCCCTCGGCGGCCTCATCTCGTGCCTCATCGGGCTGACGTGGCTCATCGCGTCGGGGCGCATGCACCGCCACGAGCACCGCCGCCTCGGCTTCTCGATCGATGAGACCGTGTCGATCCCCGTCATCACGAAGCCGGGACCCGGGCCCGAGGAGTTCAGCGAGGAGATCGCGAGCACGACGCCCATCTCGATCGCCGACGACGATCCGGACGCCGAGCCGGCCCCGCGCCGCGCCTGACCCGCGTCAGCGGGCGAGGACCACCTGCAGCTGCTCCACGGCCCAGTCGAGCTCGGTGGCGCGGATGACCAGGGGCGGGGCGATGCGGATCGTCTGGCCGTGCGTGTCCTTCACGAGCACGCCGCGCGCCAGCAGCGCCTCGGCGACCTCGCGGCCGGTCCCGAACGCCGGATCGATGTCGACGCCCGCCCACAGCCCGGCGCGGCGGTAGCCCGCCACCCCGTGCGCGATGAGCGCGTCGAGACGCGTGCCGAGGTGCTCGCCGAGGGCCCGCGCGCGCTCCTGAACGGTGCCCTCGCGCAGCAGCTCGACGACCGCCAGGCCCACGGCCGCCGCGAGCGGGTTGCCGCCGAAGGTCGAGCCGTGCTCGCCCGGGCGGATCACGCCCAGCACGTCCTCGTCGGCCACGACCGCCGAGACGGGCAGGATGCCGCCGCCCAGCGCCTTGCCGAGCAGGTACACGTCGGGCACGACGCCCTCGCGGTCGCACGCGAACGTCTCTCCGGTGCGCCCGAGGCCCGACTGGATCTCGTCGGCGATGAAGAGCACGTTGCGCTCGCGCGTGAGCGCGCGCACCTCGCGCAGGTAGCCCTCGGGCGGGATCACGACGCCGCCCTCGCCCTGGATGGGCTCGAGCAGCGCCGCGACGGTGTCGTCGTCGATCGCCGCCGCCAGCGCCGCGGCGTCGCCGAACGGCACGGCGGCGAATCCCGGGGCGTAGGGACCGAAGTCGTCGCGCGCATCCGGGTCGTCGCTGAAGCCGACGATCGTCGTCGTGCGGCCGTGGAAGTTGCCGTGCGCGACGACGATCTTCGCGCGGTCGGCGGGCACGCCCTTCACGCGGTAGCCCCACGCGCGGGCCACCTTGATGCCGGTCTCCACGGCCTCGGCGCCCGTGTTCATCGGCAGCACGAGGTCCTTGCCGCACAGCTCGGCCAGCGCGGCCGCGAACGGCTCGAGGCGATCCGAGCGGAACGCGCGGCTCGTGAGCGTGACGCGCCCCAGCTGCTCCGTCGCCGCGGCGACGAGGCCGGGGTGGCCGTGCCCGAAGTTGAGGGCGGAGTAGCCCGCGAGCAGGTCGAGGTAGCGGCGCCCCTCGACGTCGGTCACCCACGCGCCCTCGCCCGAGGCGATCGTGACGGGCAGGGGCTTGTAGTTGCGCGCGACGTGCGGCTCGGCCGTCATCGGGCGCCGCCCCGCAGCTCGAGCGTGCAGCACTTGATGCCGCCGCCGCCGAGCAGCAGCTCGGACAGATCGATCAGCACCGGGTTGTAGCCGCGCTCGCGCAGCTGCGCCTCGAAGCCGGTGGCACGCGGGGAGATGAACACGTTGCGGCCGTCGCTGGCCGAGTTCAGGCCGAACACCGCGCCGTCGGCGTCGGCGACGCGGATCGCGTCGGGGAAGCGGCGCTCCAGCTCGGCGCGGCTGGCGTCGTCGAAGGCGCCGGGCAGGTAGGCGATCGTGGGCGTCTGGCCCGGCGCGACGACGGGGTCGAGCACGCTCAGCGCGGTGTCGAGGTGGTAGAAGCGCGGGTCGACGAGCGTGAGCGAGACGACCTCGCGGTCGAACACGCGCGCGATCTCGGCGTGGCTGTCGTCGGTCGAGCGGAAGCCGCGCCCCGCCAGGACGACGTCGCCGGCGAGCAGGAAGTCGCCCTCGCCCTCGTTCGTGAACTCCGGCAGCACGACCTCGAAGCCGTGCGAGCGCGCCCATTCGATGAAGGCGGGCTCCTCGCCCTGACGCTCCTCGAAGCGGAAGCGCGGCGCGTAGAAGACGCCGTCGATCACGAAGCCGCCGTTGGCGGTGTAGACCATGTCGGGCAGGCCGGGGACCGGATCGATCAGCTCGACCTCGTGGCCGAGCTCGACGTACGTGTCGTACAGCTTCTGCCACTGCCGCACGGCGAGCGCCGTGTCGGTCGGGTTGGCCGGCTCCATCCACGGGTTGATCGAGTACGACACCGTGAAGTGCTCGGGCCGGCACATCAGGTACCGGCGCGGGTGCTGCGTGCGCTCGGAGGCGGGCGCGACGGCGACGGACATCTGGGACATGGATCGCTCCTCGTCGTGAAAACGGGCGGCGGACGCTGTCCTCGGGCACTGCGGAGTGACTCAACACCTACGCGAATGCACGCCGCACACATTCTGCCACGCGCCCGCTGCGAACCCCCGTCTCACACGGTGGGCGGCGAGTACGCCAGCTGCAGCACGAGGTTGCCGCGGTCGCGCGAGATGTACTGCGCGCGGCCCGGCACCGCGGGACGCGGCTTGACGTTGCCGATCAGCGCGCCCTCCTCGGTGGGGCCCGAGAGCATGATGCCGGGCGCCGCCAGGTCGCGCAGCGTCTGCGTCACCGGCTCGTAGAGGCTGCGCGAGGCGCCGCCGATGCGACGCGCGAACATCACGTGCAGGCCCACGTCGGCGGCCTGCGCCAGCAGCGGCTGCAGCGCGGCGAGCGGGTTGCCGCTCGCCGTGGCGACGAGGTCGTAGTCGTCGACGAGCACGAACGCCTCGGCGCCCGACCACCACGAGCGGTCGCGCAGCTGCTGGGGCGTCACATCCGGGCCGGGCAGGCGGTTGCGCAGGTACTGCGCGAGGCCCGCGATCTCCTGGGTCGCCTGATCCGCGGTCGTGTAGTAGCCGGCGAGGTAGTCCTCCGGCACCTCGGCCAGCAGCGCGCGGCGGTAGTCCACAATGAAGATCTGCGCCTGGGCGG
The DNA here is from genome assembly GCF_057809335.1 of Microbacterium sp. FG3. Taxonomy (NCBI): domain Bacteria; kingdom Bacillati; phylum Actinomycetota; class Actinomycetes; order Micrococcales; family Microbacteriaceae; genus Microbacterium; species Microbacterium sp. FG3. The sequence continues at coordinate 152,919 of NZ_JBMDJT010000001.1, forward strand.
GCGTGTAGAGCCGGCGCACCTCGCCGGCGATGCCGCGCAGGAACGACGTCTTGCCCGATCCGGAATCGCCGAACAGGTACAGGTGCGAGTCGGCGCGCGGATCGAAGCCGACGGGGCCGAGCGCGGCCTCGTCGATGCCGAGCAGGATCGAGCGCTGCAGCCGCTCGTCGGTGGCCGCGGCGCGCAGGTCGTCGAGCCGCAGCATCTCGGGCAGCAGGCGCAGCTTCGGGCCGGGGCGACCCTTCCACGCGGCGCCGACGCGAGCGACGAGGTCCTCGACGCCCTCCGCGAGCGAGTCGTCGTCGGCCACGCCGTCGACACGCGGCAGCGCGCCGATCATGTGGTGACCGCTCATCGTGAGGCCGCGGCCGGGGCGCTCGCTGGGCACGTTCTTGGCGATGTTGCGGTTGATCTCCGAGTCCATCGGGTCGCCCAGGCGCAGCTCGAGCTTGCTTCCGAACGTGTCGCGGATCTGCGTGCGGAAGTCCATCCAGCGCGCGGTCGTCGCGACGATGTGCAGCCCGAAGGTGAGGCCGCGCGCCGCCAGCGCCTGGATCTCGAACTCCATCTCGTCGAACTCGGCCCGCAGGGTCGGCCAGCCGTCGACGATGAGGAAGATGTCGCCGTAGCCGTCGTCGACGCGCCCCTCGGCGCGCCAGCGCCGATAGGTCTCGATCGAGTCGATGCTGTGCGCCTTGAAGAACTGCTCGCGCGCGTTCAGGATCCCGAGGATCTCGGAGTACATGCGGCGGAGCACGTCGGGCTCGTTGCGTCCGGCGACGCCGGCCACGTGCGCGAGCCGCGACAGCGGCGTGAACGTGCCGCCGCCGAAGTCCATGACGTAGAACTGCACCTCGGCCGGGGTGTGGGTGAGCGCGAGGCCCGCGACGATCGAGCGCGCCATCGTCGACTTTCCGCTGCGCGCGGAGCCGACGATGGCGACGTGCCCGCCCGCACCCGACAGGTCGAGCTCCAGCACCTCGCGGCGCTGCTCGAGCGGGCGGTCGACGATGCCCAGCGGCAGCCGCAGGCGGCCGCGGCGCCGCCACGACGGCGACACGAGCCCGAGCGCGGGGTCCTCGACGAGGTCGCCGAACAGCTCGTCGAACGTCGGAGGCGTCTCGAGCGGCGGCAGCCACACCTGGTGGGCGGGCGGACCCTGCCCCTTCATGCGCTCGACGGCGATGTCGAAGGTGACGCGCGTCTCGGCCGGCTCGCTCGGGTCCACGTACGCCTCGGCGTCGTCCGCGGCTTGCGTCGGCGCGATGACGGGGGCGGCGGTGAACTGCTGCACCTTGACGTCGCGCACCGGCTGATCGGCGCTGCGCTGCGTGCGCCGCCGGGCCTTGGGGGGCGCCGACACGTAGGCGGCGCGGAACTGCGTGAGCGTGGACGCGTCGGACTTCAGGATGCCGTGACCGCCGCCGCCGGGCAGCTCGAAGGCGTCGGGCACACCGATGACGGCCCGCGAGTCGGCCCCCGAGAACGTCTTCAGACCGATCCGGTACGACAGGTGCGAGTCGAGGCCGCGCAGCTTGCCCTCCTCGAGCCGCTGCGTCGACAGCAGCAGGTGCATCTGCAGCGATCGGCCGAGGCGGCCGATCGCGACGAACAGCTCGGTGAAGTCCGGCTTGGCGGCGAGCAGCTCCGAGAACTCGTCGGCGACGATGAACAGCGCCGGCAGCGGCGCGAGGTCGGTGCGGCCGCCCTTGCGCGCCTTCTCGTAGTCGGCCACGTTGGCGAAGTTTCCCGCGTCGCGCAGCAGCTCCTGGCGGCGCACCATCTCGCCCGTGATGGCGTCCTGCATGCGGTCGACGAGGGTGAGGTCGTCGCCGAGGTTGGTGATGACCGCCGCCACGTGCGGCATGTCGGCCATGCCCGCGAACGTCGCGCCGCCCTTGAAGTCGACGAGCACGAAGTTGAGGTCCTCGGACGAGTGCGTCATGGCCAGCGCGAGCACGAGGGTGCGCAGCACCTCGGACTTTCCCGATCCGGTCGCGCCGATGAGCATGCCGTGCGGGCCCATGCCCTGCTGGGCCGACTCCTTGATGTCGAGGATCATCGGCTGGCCGTCCACGGTGAGGCCGATGGGCACCCGCAGGCGGTCGCGCGCCCGGCGCGGGCGCCACGCGACGGCGGGATCGAAGTCGCGCACGTCCGGCAGGCCGAGCAGGTCGGTCAGCTCGGCCGAGACGGCCTTCTTCGGACCGGCCCCGGTCTCCTCGGCGACCTCGAGCAGCGGGGTGAGCCGGCGGGCGGTGGCCTCGGCGACGCTCACGCTGATGCGGTCGGGCACGGCCGGGTGCGGCGAGACGCCGCGGCGCGCGATGTGCATGATCTCGTGCCCTGATGCCTCGGCGAGCAGCAGGCGCAGCGTGTGCGGATCGGTCAGCTCGCCCCACATCTGCGGCAGGTCGAGCACGGTCACCCCGTGCACGCCGTCCTCCGAGGCGATCGGGTGGCCGGCCGGCAGGTGCCCGCCGTCGACGACGAGCAGGAGGTGGTGGCCCGAGACGGTGGTGCCTGGCGCGAAGCGCGGGCGCTCCGAGATGCCGGCGTCGACGAGCCCCTCGATGTCGGCCCACGTGGCGCCGACGAGGCGGGCGGGGCCGACGGCGTCGCGCTCGCGCGCCGAGTGGGCGTGCGGCAGCCACTTCGTCCACTCCCAGTAGGGGAGCGCGTCGGGCGCGGCGAGCACGGCGACCTGCAGCTGCGACGGGTGCACGAACGTCGTCAGGTGCGCGATCATCGCGCGGGCGAGGCCGCGCGCGCGTGCCTCCGATCCGGCGATCTCGATGCGGCAGGTGGAGAGGAGGTCGACGGCGTGCGGCAGCCCGGGCTGCACCTCGTGGGTGAGCACGAAGCTGTGCGCGGCGGAGGCGCTGACCGGGTCGAGCTGCGCGAGGGCGGGCACCGGCGCCTCCTCGAGGTCGAGCGACAGCGGCTGCACCGACGTGCCGATCCGCACGATGTACTGATCCGCCTGGTCCGCGCGCCGCTCCCACACGCGCGAGCCCTCCTCCGCGATGAAGGGCAGCGCCTCGGGATCGGGCAGCACGTACTCGGAGAACTCGCGCTGGCGGCGCGCCGTCTCGCGCACCACCTCGCGCGTCTCGGAGAGGTACGCGAGGTACTCGCGCCGGGTGTTGAGCACGTTCTCGGCGTGCGTCGCCTTCTGGCGCCAGATGTTGCCGCCGACCATGGCGAGCGCCATGAACAGGAACATGCCGCCCATGAGGTAGGTGCGCATCGGGTCGCCGCCCTGATTGAACGACATCAGGGCGATGGCGCCCATGCTGCCCACCATGGGCAGCGCCATCATGAGGGTGTTCGACATGCCCTCGGGCTTGGGCAGCTCGGGCGGTGGCTGGATGATCAGCTGGCCACCCGGCGGTGCCTGCGGCGGACGCTTGGTCGGCGCCGGCATGCTCACGTGTGGTTCCCCCTCCTGCCCGGACGACCCTGCCATAGTATGGCCCCAGGCGGGTCGCGGTTGCACGCGCCTTCGAGGATCGGATCGAGAGCGTGGCGGGAACGAGCGTGAATCTCGTGCTCGCGGGGTCGGGCCGGAGGCGCGACCTCGCCGTGCCGAGCGACGTCACGGTCCGGGAGCTGCTGCGCGCGTCGGGACTGGACCCGCTGCGCATGGGCGTGATCGGCCCGGCCGGCGATCCGCTGCCCCTCGACGAGCCCGTCGGCGAGGGCCTGTCCGACGGCTCGCTGCTGTGGGTGTTCGACACGGCCGCCGCGGCCGACGCCTCGCGGGCCGCCGACGAGGCGCAGCGCCGCAGGGCGCGGGCCGGCGGGCACCCGGCAGTGCGCGTGGCCGTGCTCGTCACGCTGGCGGTGGCGCTCACGATCGCGGCGGTCCTCCAGCCGCAGACGCCGTGGGCGGCCGTCGCCGCGGCGGCACTCGCGCTCGGCGCGGGCGCGCTCGCCTTCCACCCCGAGGCGGCGGAGAACGATGTGCGCGCCATGCTCGTGCCGATCGTCGCGTTCGCCGCGGGCGCCGTCGCGAGCTCGGGCACCGCGTCGCCGCAGGCGGTGCTCACCGTCGGGGCCGTGTGCGCCGCCACCGCCGCGTGCCTGCGCCACGGCTACGGCCTGCTGCGACGGCAGCCGGTGCTGCCGGTGACGGGCATCTCGGCCGTCATCTGGACGGCGACCGCCGCCGTGCTGGCCGTCTGCTTCCTCTTCGCGCTGCCCGCCCACACGCCCGCCGCGCTGCTGCTCGGCGCCGTGCCGCTCGCGTTCCGCGCGCTCACGCCCGCATCGGTGCCGATCGACGAGGAGGATCTGCTCGACATGCCGTTCCTCATCCGCGATGCGCCCGGCGTCCGCGAGACCATGCCGCGGCCCCCGCGGCGCGTGGCGCGCGACGACATCGCCGGCACGATCCGCGAGGCCGGAAGGCGCCGCGACTCGGGCGCGATCCTGCTCGCGGCGATCTCCGCCGTCTCGGCGTGGGCGCTGCTCGACGCCGTGCCGGCCGGCACGGTCGCCGCGTGGTGCGCCCTCGGGGGCGTGGCCGGCGTCGCGGCCTTCCTCGGCCTGACGTCGCGCACCGCGCACCGCGGCATCACCAAGGTCGCCACCGGGGTGGGCGCCACGGCGGCCCTCGTACCGCTCGTGCTGCACGCTGCGCCGCTGTGGCCGCTGCTGCCGTTGCTCATGGCGCTCGCCCTGGTCGTGTGCGGCCTGATCGCCGTGCTGCTGATCCGCCCCGCGCAGGCCGGATGGCGCTCGCTCGGCTGGTCTCGCACGGGCGACATGCTCGAGGTCTCGTTCGTCGCCCTCACGCCCGCCGTGCTGCTCTACGCTTCCGGAATCATCGACGAGATCGGCAGGAGGATCGCATGACGATCGGCTCCGCACCCCCTCAGGGCCCCTCGCGTCGGCAGGCGCGCGGCGCCCAGCCGCCCGCTCCGCCGCGGCCGCCCGCGGCGCGCGCGCAGGCGGCGCCGCCGCGGTACCCCACGTTCGACACCCCGCGCTCGCTCGTGCAGGTCCCCGCGGCGGCGGGGCCGGGGCCCCGCATCGCCGCATGGCTGATCGATCTCGCCGTCGTGGCCGTCGTCACGGTCGGCTCCTGGCTGCTGACGGGCTCGGTGCTCGTCACGGTGATCGTGGCCGCCGAGATCCTCGTCGGCCTCGCCGTGTGGGAGGGGCACACGGGGTCCACCTTCGGCCAGCTCGCCCTCGGCCTGCGCACCGTGCGCGCCGGCACGGCGGTGTCGGCCGGGGCGCCGCGCGCCTTCCCGCGCGCGCTCGTCTTCGGCGCCTCGCACCTCGTCGTGGTGGGACCTCTCGTGCTGCTGCTCACCGCCATGGCGGATCGCTCGCGCCGGCGGCAGGCGTGGCACGACCGGATCGGCGACCTGCAGGTGATCGACGTGCGCCGCACCGAGTTCGTACCCGCCGAGCAGGAGCCGCCCTCGCGCGCGGCCGCCCCATACGGCGCGGTGCCGCCGGGAGCCGCGCCATACGGCGGCACGCAGGGCACCGGCCGCCCGGCCGGGGGCACCACCCCGCGGGCGGCGGGTGCGGGGACCCGCGGCCCGGCGCCCGCGCTCGTCGCGCCGG